>NZ_JAVVFL010000040.1:0-12653 GCF_032250635.1 Sulfurimonas sp. | reverse complement strand
CATATCTACTTCATCATCTATTTTGATGTTTATTTTTTGTATTTGTAAATTAAGATTTTCTTTAATAAGCTCTTGATTTAGAGACAGGTTTTCTCTTATCTTCTTAGATGGCAGTTCAAGCCATTTTTCATCAACGATTGGTTCTCTATCTTTTACTTCACTATCTGTTTTATAGAGTGCGATTAAAGAGATACTTACATAGCCTAAAAGCAGTACAATTATGGCACCCCAAAAATATTTTTCATTTTTTGACATGCCAGATTCTGTAACTCTCTCCTCTGTTTTTTTGATTTGTAAATCTTTTTTTTCTGAATTATGGGAGTTATCTTCCATCGTTTCTCTTAATTATTTTGTTTAGTAAATAGATGACTTGGACTATAAAACGATTTAAACCTAAGATAGCCAGGGAGTTTAAAATCATGAAACTTATCCATAAAATATTTTTACTGCTCTGCTCTTCTATTGCACTATTTGACTCTTTCATTAAGAACCAGATTCGGCTATCTACCTCAGTTTGTGTTCTTAGAACAACATCAACAAAGCTGCAGTTTGAAGAGATGGAGTTTGTAGCTGCAGTGAGTGTTTCTTTTAAAGTTTCTCTCAGATATTCAGGCTCACTGCTATTTAAAAACAGGTAAGCATATCCGCAAAAC
Source organism: Sulfurimonas sp. (assembly GCF_032250635.1). Classification (GTDB taxonomy): domain Bacteria; phylum Campylobacterota; class Campylobacteria; order Campylobacterales; family Sulfurimonadaceae; genus Sulfurimonas. The sequence continues at coordinate 12,000 of NZ_JAVVFL010000040.1, read as the reverse complement.
AGTATTAAAGCTGAGATTTTAACAGTTGTTTCTCTGGCAAAAATCTCTAAATGTTTATCATTTACAATGTTTGCAAAAAAGTTTAAAAAAAACCTATATATCCCAAAAACTGCAGCTATGAAAAGAGTCAATAATAGGTAAAAAACAGAGTCGAAATTTATCGAAAGGTACATCAGTGATAGTGAATAGGAAATTGATAACAGAATAAAAAAGATTGAAGGTAAAACAGGAGATGTCAGAATTTTTGAAATGAGTGTGTTTTTTTTAAAATAACAGTCTCGAAAACACTCTTTTTGCTTCATTCTGATTTCTATATAACCAGAGGCAATAACGACTGTTACTATAATGGGCATTAATAAAGAAAAACAACCTAACTTATAGGTATATACCCATAATATTAATACCAAAAATATTACGGCGATGGCACCTAGAACTTGTCGAATATTAGAATAACCCATTCTCTGCCCTTCGTATAATATATTAAGTATAAATTTTTTTGCCCTAAAGAGGACCATTATCCCACATAATATTGCACTTTGTCAAGAGAGTATTTTCATTAAGCCATCTTAAACTATAATTTTAAAAAATAAAACTAGGAAGAAAAATGTTTAAAAGAGTCGGACTTTTTTTGCTTACGAACTTGGCTGTAATAGTCGTTATAAGCATTATCGTTAATATTTTCGGATTAAATAGATTTTTGAATGAGAACGGGCTTGATTTAGGCTCTCTTTTTCTCTTCTCGCTGGTTGTGGGTTTTGCAGGCTCTATCATATCTTTGTTGATGTCTAAGCAGATGGCGAAGAGGGCGGTTGGTGCTGTAGTGATAACAAATCCTACAAATCAAGAAGAGTTATGGCTTATGGATAGTGTGGCAAAGATGTCGGCAAAAGCGGGCATCAAGATGCCTGAAGTTGCAATATTTGAAGATATGAGTCCAAACGCTTTTGCAACGGGAGCTTTTAAAAATGAGGCTTTGGTGGCAGTTAGCCGTGGGCTTTTAAGAAGCATGAACCAAAGAGAAGTAGAGGCAGTGCTCGGGCATGAGATTGGGCATGTCGCAAATGGAGATATGGTCACGCTCACACTCCTGCAGGGTGTTGTTAATACATTTGTTATCTTTTTTGCTCGTATTATAGGCTACATTGTTGACAGGGTAATTCTAAAAAACAGAAGCGATAGAGTCGGAGTAGGCTACATGGTCGCAACCATTTTAGCCGAGATGGTTTTGGGTGTTTTGGCGATGATAATCGTGATGGCGTTTTCAAGATATAGAGAGTACAGAGCCGATGAAGCAGGCGCTTATCTCTCTAGCAGAGACAACATGATAGCTGCTCTGCAGGCTCTTGCGCGCTCAAAAGAGGAGCCGCATCTACCTGAGCAAATAAAGAGTTTTGGAATAAACGGCAAAGGGGTAATGGCGCTCTTTAGCACGCATCCATCGCTTGAAGATAGAATAGAGAAGCTAAGAAAATCTGCTTAAAGTTGATTGACTTTGACTCAACTCTTATGATATAATTTCGCTTAATAAAACAATAATATAAATTTTAGGAAGAGAATAAAATGAGTAAATCGTTATATGAAACACTGGAAGTTTCTGAAAATGCAAGTGAAGCAGAGATAAAAAAAGCATATAGAAAATTAGCAAGACAGTACCACCCTGACGTAAACAAAGATAAAGGCGCGGAAGAGAAGTTTAAAGAGATAAACGCCGCGTATGAAATACTTAGCGACAAGCAGAAAAAAGCACAGTACGACGCGCACGGCGACAATATGTTCGGCGGGCAAAATTTTCACGATTTTTCGCAATCTTACGGCGGCGGACAAGCCGATTTGGATGAGATTTTAAGAAGTATGTTTTCAGGCGGCGGCTTTAGCGGCGGCGGATTTAGTAACAGAGGTTTTAGCGGCGGTTTTTCGCAACAGCAACAGCAAAATCTAGATATAGAGACGAGCGTTACAATACCTTTTAGCGTTTCTATTTTAGGGGGTTCTCACTCAATTTCCGTTAACGGAGAGAGATTTGACATCAAAATCCCTGCAGGCGTAAAAAGTGGCGAGAAGATGCGCGTAAAAGGAAAAGGGCATGCGCAAGGCGGCAGAGCAGGGGATCTTTTTTTAAGCATAAATGTTGCTTCCAACCCTGAATACACCAGAGTAGATGATGATTTGGTTAAAAAGTTTGATGTTCCTCTTTATGCGGCGCTCTTTGGAGAGAAGATATCTGTTGAGACTTTGGAAAAAGAGATTAAGCTGAAAATCCCTCAAAATACCAAAAATGGACAAAGATTTCGCGTAAAAGAGATGGGCGCGATGAACAGAAAGACAAAAGAGCGTGGAAATCTCTATCTTGAAGCAAATATAGTTTTACCAAAAGTTGAAGATTTGGACGAAAAGTTGGTAGAATTAATGAAAGAAAAACTGCCAAAGGAGTAAAACATGATACATCAGTACGACGAACCGGTATATTTGATTAGCATTGTTGCAAAAGCTTTGGAGATACATCCACAGACTCTAAGGCAGTATGAGAGGGAAAATCTCATAACTCCATCAAGATCTAGCGGTAAAATAAGACTCTACTCGCAAAAAGATATAGATAGGATTAAATTGATTTTGAGGCTTACGCGTGAACTCGGCGTAAATTTGGCAGGTGTCGATGTTATTTTAAGACTAAAAGAGAATGTAGAGAATATGGAGCAAGACATAAAAGAGCTTAAAAATGATCTTTTAAAAGCTAGAAACTCTCAGACGGTCTCGAATGACAAGGCTCTTGTGACTAAAAAGAGCATCTATGAGATGATAATCTTTGAAGATTGATCAGCCTATGCTACCGGCTCTTTAAGTCTTTTTATATCCGCTCCAACATTTTGTAGCTTTACCTCTAAAGAGTCGTAACCTCTGTCTAGATGATAGATACGATGGACATTCGTTGTGCCCTCTGCTACAAGACCTGCCAAAACAAGCGCGCTGGACGCTCTTAGGTCGGTTGCCATAACGTCAGTTCCGCTTAGTTTTGATTTTCCGTTTACGGTTGCCACATTGCCGTTTAAAGAAATGCTTGCGCCCATCCTTTGAAGCTCGCTTACATGCATAAACCTATTTTCAAAAAGCCTCTCTTCGATGATGGAAGTTCCCTCTGCTTGGGTTGCAAGCACCAAAAATTGCGCCTGCATGTCGGTAGGAAATGCTGGGTACTCCTGAGTAACTATCTTTACCGGCTTGATAACTTCTGAAGGATGTATCGTTATTTCATTTTGTGTTATTGTAAATTTGCTTCCCATCTCTTGAAGTTTTGAGAGTACGGAGCCTAAATGTTTGGCGTTTACGTCTTTTAGTGTGAGTTCTGATCTGGTTATTGCCGCAGCACAGAGGTAGGTTCCCGCTTCAATGCGGTCGGGAATAACGCTAAAAGGTTCAATGCTTAAGAGTGCTCCCGCTGTTCCATAGACGGTTAACATGGCAGTTCCAATTCCATCGATTTTAACGCCGTTTGCATTTAGAATTTCACAAAGTTGTACGACTTCAGGCTCTCTTGCCGCATTTGTGATGGTTGTTACGCCCTCTGCAAGAGCCGCCGCCATAACAATATTTGCGGTGCCGGTTACGGTTATCTTGTCAAAAATAATCTCGCACCCTTTAAGACCATTAGGAGCAGTTGCATGGATGTAACCTGCTTCAATATTTATGACTGCGCCCATACTTTCAAGCGCTTTGAGATGCAAATCTACAGGTCTCTGCCCTATAGCGCATCCACCAGGAAGTGAGACTTCACAGTGCCCAAATCTAGCTAAAATAGGTCCCAGAACAAGTATGGAAGCGCGCATGGTTTTGACAATGTCGTATGTCGCTTTTGTTTGGGTTAGAGTTGATGTGTCAACCGTTGTAACATTCTCTTCCTCGCTCCATGATGAGGAACACTCAGCTCCTAGATTTGAGAGGAGCTTTAAGAGAGTGTTTATATCTGCAACATGCGGAAGATTTTTTATAGTTACGCTGTTTTTTGCAAGTATACTCATCGCAATAAGCGGCAAAGAGGCGTTTTTGGCACCGGAAATTTTTATCTCTCCATGTAGAGAGGAAGCTTTTTTAATCTGTAAATAATCCATGTTAGTCTTTGTCTTTAAAGTGGGTGATTATACCTAAAATAGTTTTGCTTTTTGGTATAATCACTTCAAGTAAACAGAGGAATAGTGATGAGTTCAGCTTTAGACAGATTAAAAAGTATAACAAATAAAATCTCTAGTTATGAGCGTGCCAGAAAAGAGAATTTGGTTCTACTTCAAGCTCTATACAACGAACTTCACATCAATGAAAAAGTCGAGGAGTTCAGTGAACTCTTTCATTTTAAGGCTATAAACCTCTCAGGCGCTTCGCTGCTTAGTGATAGTCTGGGCGAGATAAAAAAGGGCAAATATCTTCAGATACTCGCAATCGGATATGATAAAGATGCCGTTATAAAGAGCAAAAATGTCTCTTTGGGCTACTTTGGAAAAGCCCAAAATGTCGATGAGACGCTAAAGAACAAAATAGTAGAGTTCATCATCCGCTTTAGGTTTGAGAAAAGTTTCATGACGCTTGAACATTATCATGGAATGTTGGAAACGTTTAAGACAGATGAGTAGATTTTACATACTTCTTTGGCTTAGATGGGCGCTGCGTCTTACTCTTTGCAGTATTTTTTTTGCTGCTTTATTTTCATTTTTGGTAACGGTGCTTATCTACTTTTCAAGAGGATTGCCGGAGTTGACGCCCGAAATAACGGATGCGCTTTTTGATATATTTAGGTTTTGGTTTCCCGTTTTGTGGTCTTTTACAATCTTACTCGCACTTTTTCGAGGGTTGAAGCATATTTTCAACAACTGTATAAACGGTTTTGAACTCAAGCTTTTAACATGCGATGGCAACAATATAGTAGAAGTTATCGGCTATGGGGATCTGGTAAAAGTTTGGCGAAAATGGTTTATGCTGCTTATCTGGTTAGTTGGTTCAATTATGATTTTTGCACTTATCTATACAAATCTTTTTACCTCATACAGCGGACTTTTTGAGTGGTTTAATATCTACTGGCTCTATGGTTTTATACTCTTTAGCGGCTACTTCTCTTTCATCATCTTAAGCTCTAAATGTAAAAAAATCAAGATTGTCACATGTTAATATTTTTGGATTTGGAGACAACCGGTTTAGAGACCGGCGATAAAATCTGCTCCATAGGAATAATCGGAGTTTTAGAGGGTGAAGCCGTCTCGATGCATGAGCTTGTAAACGAAGGCAAAAAAATTCCTCCAAAAGCCTCAAGTATAAACCATATTACAAACGAGATGCTTAAAGATAAAGTGCCGCTCAAAGAGAGCAGCGCGTGGAAATTTCTGCATGAACACAACCAAGAAGATGCAACCCTCATCGCCCACAATATAAACTTTGACCTTAAGATGCTTGAGTCCGCAGGGTTCGCGTGGCATGGTAAAACAGTCGATACGCTTAGAGTCACAAAACATCTCATGCCAGAGTGCGAAGGGTTCTCTTTGCAGTTTTTAAGATATGAGTTAAAGCTTTATAGAGATGAGCAAAAAGAGGCGTTAAAATATGGTTTGAATGAGGGAGATTTAACGCCGCATAATGCGCTTAGCGATGCCCTGCATGTAAAGCTTCTTTATGAGTGTTTAGCAGAGATAAAGGAACATGACAAGTTGGTTGAACTAAGCCAAAAAAACGTGCTCATGCAGAAATTTGATTTTGGAAAATATAGCGGAAGGCACATAGAGGAGATAAGCATGCGCGACAGAGGCTATCTGGAGTGGATGCTTTTAAATATTGTTGATTTGGACGAAGATTTGAAGTATACCCTCAAAAGATATTTACATGGTTGATATGCTATACTTCAATCTAAAAAATTAAGGACTGTTTTTGAGAGTAGCCGTTGAGTGCAAATCACCGTTGATGCAAAAATCATTAGAACTTTTCTTGGGTAAATATCTCAGCTCCATTAAAAATTGCGACATTCTCATAAGAGACGTAAAGTGCTTTGATGATGAGAGATGTTTTTATATCTCAAGTGCTAAAGATGCAGACCTGCTAAAACCGTTTTCAAAGTCACAGCTTATTCTGGCGCTGGAAAAGAGATACAAAAGCTTGAATAAGACAAAGATCGAAGAAGAGCTTTTGGAAGATGAGTCTCTTGAGTTTGATATTTTGCAAAAGCGCATAGAATCTCTTACGCAAGAGTATCAGGCAAATATTTTAAAGGTGGTTCGCGCATTTTATGAAAAGTAACGCCATAGTCAAAAAAATAGTATCGGGAAAATTTAAAAACAAAACCTTAAAACTCCCCTCAAAAACAACGACAAGAAGCTCAAAAGCGATAGTACTTGAGTCTTTTTTTAACACTTTGCAGTTTGAGATAATAGACTCTACCTTTGTAGAACTCTTCTCAGGAAGCGGCTCCATAGGTCTTGAAGCGCTTAGCCGCGGTGCAAAAAAGGTCATCTTTATGGAGAAAGACCGTGAAGCACTAAAGGTTCTAAAAGAGAATATCGCACAGACAGATCCATCTGCATGCGAAGTTTATAGCGGCGACACATTCTCAAATATCGCAACTGTCGTAAAATCACTGCAGAGAAAAGATGAAGAGGCATATTTTTACATCGACCCTCCCTTTAGCACAAGAGAGGGGATGGAGGATATATATGACAAAACCATCGCTCTTATCGCTTCTTTGCCGAGCGAATGCGTGAAACTCATCATAATAGAGCACATGAGCACTCTGGATATTCCTCAAAACATCGGCGCTTACACAATAAAAAAATCTAAAAAATTCGGAAATACCTCTTTAACCTATCTTTATAGTGAGTAAATTGGAATAGATATTGCTGTTACATCGTTAATATTCCAAGGATTAGCGATGAGAACAATTATTTTATTTTTACTTAGCATCACCATTGTTTATGCCGCTAAGATAAGCGATGTCGCCAATATCGTGGGCGTTAGAGACAACCATCTTATCGGCTACTCGTTGGTTGTGGGTCTGCAAAAAACCGGTGACGGTACAACTTCAAAATTTACGCTCCAGTCAATCGCAAACATGCTAAAAGCTATGAATATAGATATGAACTCTATAGATATAAAGTCAAAAAACGTTGCAGCGGTCGTTGTAACGGCAGAGCTTGCTCCTTTTGCAAGACAGGGTGACAAGATAAATATAACAGTTTCATCCATCGGCGATGCAAAATCACTCGAGGGCGGAACGCTTCTTATGACTCCTTTAAAAGGGGTTGACGGCAAGATATACGCGTTAGCTCAAGGCGCTATCAGTATAGGCGGCAGAAATGGACAAGGTGGAGATGATTCTCATCCGACGGCAGGTTTGATTTATAACGGCGGTTTGGTTGAGAGAGAGATTAGTATTGACCTCTATAACCAAGAGTTTGTAACGCTCTCGCTTAAAGATGCCAACTTTCAAAACAGTGTAACAATCCAAAAAACTCTCAATGAACTCTACAGTACACAAGTTGCCGTAGCTATGGACTCAAGAACCATTAAACTAAAAAAACCGCAAAACAAGAGTATGGTGGAGTTTTTAGCAGAGGTTCAAGAGATAGACATGGACTACAATGTAAAAGACAGAATTGTAATAAACGAGAGAACGGGAACCATAATATCGGGAGTCGGCATAGAGATAAGACCAATCGTCATGACACACGGCGATATAACAATTAAAATTACCGAGCAAGATGAACTAAGCAGACCGGCAGGCTCGATGAGTGTTGATGACAACATGGTTATCGGGCTCAATGAGAACGAATTATATACAAAAACAGGAAGTACGACAGTGGCAAATCTTGTTCGTTCTTTGCAAAAACTCGGAGCTACGCCAAAAGATATTATCTCAATTTTAGAGGCTATCAAGAGTGCGGGAAGCATCTCAGCTGAGCTGAAACTAATATAAGGATAGAGGATGAACATAAATACGCAATATATACCCCAACAGCATCAACTTCCTAAGATTGACGCAAAAGCGGATGATGCAAAATTAAGAGAGCAGACCGATGCTTTTGAGTCTGTTATTTTAAAAATGTTGATGGATGATGCCATGAAGGATGAAAAAAATCTTTTTTCTCAGGAGAATGATCCGGGTGACAAGATATATAAATCCATGTACAGAGAGGAGCTTGCAAAGGCAAGTGCCGGAGGATTTGGTTTTTCTCAAATGCTTTATGACTTTTTAAGTCAGAAGAAGTAAAAGAGCTAATATTTTATCTGTTTTTGTCGATATGGCTATATTGATAAGAAGATAAAAAGGATGAGTTATGATTTCACAAGTTAATCAAGCTGGTGTTCGCGCCGCTTACACAAAGACTCTAGACGAAGAGAAGGAAGTTTCAAAAAAGACTTCTACGACTGTTTCACAGCAGGGTGATACAAGTAAGGTCGAACGGATAAAAGAGGCTCTTGAGTCCGGCGAATATAAAATAAATCTGCAAGCCCTTTCAGAGAAGATAGCTGAAGAGTTGATGTAGGTTTAATTCAAACAAATAAGGATTGTGCCATGTTGAGCTATCATTTAAAAAGCGCTATAAACGACTTAAGAGATTTAATAAAAATTACGGAGTCGGATATAGAAGATATTCAGGTGGCAAATCACAATCCTCAGTTTGATAGATTGAAATTAAAAGAGGAGAAGCTGAAGAGTTTTGAATCAAAAAAAGCTATGATAGACCATGAGATTTCTGCTCACGTGCGTCTTCATCCAGACGTAAAGTTGACTGAACTTTTAAACGAAGAGCAGCATGTCATGTTAAATGAGCTCAAAGTTGAGTTGACAAATCTTCACGCCATCAACAAGCGCTATGCAAAACTTGTGCTTGCCGTCAGTAATCTCTACAATACATTTTTAGAAAATTTAATTCCTACAGAGATGCACGGTTACAATAGAGTTGCTTCAAAAGATTCGACTATATTGAAAGTGAGAGTGTAATATGAGTTCAATATTCAATACTTTAAACATCGGCTACAGCGGGCTTTCAGCAGCGCAGGTTGGCGTTACTACTACCAGTCATAATATCACTAATGCCGAGAGCGACGGGTACACCAGACAAAGAGTCGTAACGGCAGCGGCTACACCGATATATAGTGCAGCTGGAAACGTGGGCAACGGCACCCAAATAATGGATATTTCCCGCATATTTGACAATTTTGTTTATGATAGATACACTGGAATTTCATCCGATAAAGAGTACTCTGACTTTACAAAAGGTACGCTTGAGGAGCTCTCCACTTACTTTCCGGAGATAGATGATGTCGGTATAAAGTCTGATTTAAAAGAGTATTACAATATGTGGCAGACCTTTTCAGACAATCCCGATAATGATGCAATGAAAGTGGCACTTGCAAAACAGACAGAGACTCTCTCAGCAACTATAACAGCAACTCAAAATAAAATTGTAAACCTTCAAGAGAGCATTAACGAGCAGTTGTCTGTAAATGTTAAAGAGGTAAATGCTTTAGCAGAGGAGCTTGCCGGTGTTAATAAATCTATTGAGATAGCCGAAGCAGGCGATGCTTATACCGCTAATGACTTAAGAGATAAAAGAAGTTCTATTGAGTTAAGACTTGCTAAGCTTATAGGGGCTGAATCGCATATTGAGCAAATCACCTCAAACTCGGCAATTGACAGTTCATCAAATGAAGGGTATGGAAGCTATACTTTAAGCGTTAACGGCTTTAATATAGTTGATGGTGGCTCTTTTCATCCCATACATATTTCAAGCGACAATAACCCTAACGGATTTTATGAACTCTCATACGAGAGACAAGACGGTGTGTTGATCTCTATGGATGAGAGTATTCAAGGCGGCAGAATAGGCGCAATCTTAGACCTCAGAGGAGACAAGAGACTCGATGATAATTCGGGCGTGCCAAGTAACGGTGTGCTGCAACAAGTTATAGACCAGATGGACGCTTTTGCTAACACGCTTATCGAGTCAACAAACAACCTCTATGCGGCGACTTCTACTACCAAGATGGAGTCAAATGCTCTAACTCTTAATAACACCCAATCGCTAGTCAATTCTTCTCTTAACATAAAAAAAGGGTCTTTTGACGTTGTCATGTATGACATAGATGGAAATGTAACAGCAAGAAGAACGATCAATATAGATTCGGCAACTTCTATGAGCGGTGCTGCAGGTTCCAATTCAATAGAGGGACAGTTGAGCGCACAGGGCGATGACAATAGTGATGGAAATGCAAACAACGATATTGACGACTTTTTGCAGTTTAATTGGGCTACATATCTCGACGGAGAAAATGCGGTAGAGTTTATTATGGATCCTGCTTATGCGGCAAAAGGGTATGCATTTGCAATAGAAGATAATTTGACGGATGGAAATTTTAGTACCGGTTCAAATTTTGCAGGAGCATTGGGACTCAATAGATTTTTTGACGGAAGCAATGCAAAAGATATTGATTTGAGTTTTAAACTAAAAGAGAATACGACAGATATCTCTGCGGGCAAATCGACTGTAACCGGAGATAATAGCTTGGCTATGGATATGATCCAGCAACAGTTTGAAGTGTATGACTTTAATGTTGGAAACGCAGTTTATAAATCGACTGTTTATGGCATGTTTGATGTTATCGCTACTGAAGTCGGTGTTACAACAAATCAGGCAATTTTAAACAATCAGACTATTTCGGCACAATTTAATGCTACCGAATTGGAGTACTCTTCTATCTCAAAAGTAAGCATAGACGAAGAGTTGACAAATCTTATAAAGTACCAGACGGCGTACGGTGCGGCTTCAAAGATTATTACTACGGTAGATCAGATGATGCAGACACTCCTTGGAATCAAGCAGTAGTTCATAGATGGCGAAATTTAGTATATTTATACTTCTGTTTGTTTTTCTATTCTCTTTTTTTGGCTCCTTTTTTTACTCGGTTGATGCCTACTCGTTAAATAGTAGCGCCATTTTAATTCCCCCTTCACTGGAACATCTTTTGGGCACGGACAGGCTGGGCAGAGATATTTTAGCCAGACTTATCGAGGGAGGAAAGGTCTCGCTTATTATCGGCGTCGGCAGTGCTTTTATTGCCTCTTTAATAGGTCTGATTTTGGGTTCTATGGCAGGCTATTTTCGGGGAACAGTCGACAAAGGCTTCGTTGTTTTAGTTGATTTGTTTTTGACCTTTCCGACCTTCTTTCTTCTTCTAGCACTAGTAAGTTATGTAAATGCATCGGCCCTTGTTTTGATTCTTATTATCTCAATAACCGGCTGGATGACAACGGCAAGACTTATCCGCTCAGAGAGCTTTAGCATAACCTCTCAACCCTACATAAAAATACTAAACATCGCAAAGGTAAACAAGCTTAAAATACTCTTCAAATATTACGCCCCGCTTTTGGCTCCCATATATTTTGTCAGCTTCACCTTTGGAGTAGGCGGTGCGATTTTAGCAGAGTCGGGGCTTAGTTTTTTAGGTCTTGGCATCGTAGCGCCCCAGATGAGCTGGGGTACGATTCTTAGTAGCGGAAAAGATGTTGTTGAGATTGCATGGTGGGTTAGTTTTTTCCCCGGTCTTATGATATTTTTGGTTACGTTTTCACTTATAAATATCTCAAACTACCTGCAGCAGCTGACAAACAAAAAAGAGATTCAATAAATTAAATAAGTAACACAAAAGAGCAAAAGCGATATAATGCACGCAATTGAATTTAGGATAAATTATGATTTTAATGATTGATAATTATGACAGCTTTACCTACAATATCGTTCAGTATTGCAGAGAGCTAGGGGCTGACCTTAAGATAATTAGAAATGACGAATTGAGTGTTGAAGAGATAGAGGCATTGAAGCCCGAAAAAATCATAATCTCCCCTGGTCCCGCAACTCCGGATGATGCGGGTGTTACGCTAAAAGTGATTGAACACTTTAAAGACAAAGTACCTATTTTAGGTATCTGCTTGGGGCATCAAAGTATTGCGCAGGCATTTGGAGCAAAAGTTGT
>NZ_JAVVFL010000252.1:0-2212 GCF_032250635.1 Sulfurimonas sp. | reverse complement strand
TAGAAGCACTTATGCTAAGCCCCACTAATGTAGCGACAGGCGTGGCAAGAGCAAGAGCACATGGGCATGCTATAATGATTACAGATACGGCAACCATAAAAGAGGTCTCAAAATTATTTGACCAGAACCACCATCCAAAAAATGTAGCCAACGCTAAAAGAAGAATCACTGTCGAGAAGTACTCAGAGAGCCTGTTTGCCATCTGCTGAATTTTTGGTTTTTTATTTATTGCAGACTCTAAAAGTGAGACTATATTGGAGAGTGTAGAGTGCTTAAAATCTTTTGTTGCCATAAAATGGACATCGGCATCAATACTTGTTGTGCCGCTGACAACGCTCATTCCGACATTTTTATAGACCGGATTGCTCTCTCCTGTTAGACTGGATTCGTCAAAAGAGCCGCTTCCTCTTACTATTTCGCCATCAAGCAAAACCTTCTCCCCAGAAGAGACGACAACCGTGTCGCCAACTCTAGCATCATCAAGCTTGCATTCGGTTATTATGCCATCTCTGAGAACTCTAACCTCAGAGGGAATATTTTTTGTAATCATATCGAGAGAATCAGCCGCACTCTTCTTGCTTAAAACCTCTAAAAATTTTCCTATCAAAACAAAAGTAATTATCATGCTTACAGAGTCAAAATAGGCTTCACCCTGCTGCATCATGGTTATATAAATAGAGTAAATGTAGGTAAGCAGTGCTCCAGTTGCCACCAATAGATCCATGTTAACTATTTTCGCTCTTAGACCATAGTACGCACCTCTAAAGAAGACCCAGCCGCTATAAAATAGCACAGGGGTAGAGAGTATCCACTCTGCTATATTGAGAATAGTTTTTACATCTTGTGTTATTCCGCTGAAGTATCCAGCATACTGCGCAACGGCAATCCACATGATATTCATCGATGCAAAAATAGCGACTGCCATCTTTAAGTAGTAAGCTTTTCTCTCTTTGTTTACATACTCTTCTTGTGTCATGGCATCATAGGCAAAAGCGTTATAACCTATCGCTCTAATCATATCTATTATTTTAGAGAGTTTTAGGACATTATCTGCCCATACAATTGTCGCTTTGTTGTTTGTAAAATTTATATTTGCTTCTATTACGCCATCCATCTTGCTAAGTGCTTTTTCATTTAGCCAGACACATGCCGAGCAGTGAATCCCCTCTATTATCAAAGAGACTTCGTTAAATCCCTCGCTGTTAACTTTTACAAACTTATCGTAAAAAGAGGGTGAATCAAAACTCGAAGAGTCTGCATAATTTTTAAGGGGCGGAGCCAAGATTACATTTTTGCTTTTTTCGTAAAAACTATCAAGACCCTTATATTGTAAAAGATGGTAAACTCCCTGACAGCCGTTGCAGCAGAAATGCAACTCTCCCTCTTCTATCATAACGGATGAATCAAACTCTAAATGGCAATGAGAGCAGGGTATTTTAGAGGACAACTTCAAATTTTCCAAATTTTATATTTTTATGAATTTTATCCCATGGTTCTACATGTCCGCTCATGCAGATATAGACACCATACTCTTTTACGCCTTTTGCAAATCCTATCGCCATCCCTAGATTAAGGCTTGCTTCAATACTATCTATTTCAAATGGTCTCATGGCTCCCACAAAAACAATCTTCCTATCGTCAAATATTTCGGCTAAAAATTCGGCGCTGAGATGCATCGTATCTGTTCCATGCACAATTACAAAAGTGTCATCTTTAGACTCCATGATAATATTGGTAAGAATTTTTCTATCATCTATTGTCATCTCCAAACTGTCTTTATAAATAACACCTGCCAAATCATACTTGGCATCCATGCTTTTTAAGATTTTTTCAATTGCTTCATTGCTGTATGGAACTTCTAGCTCCCCACTTAAGGGATTATATTTTTTATTGAATGTTCCACCGCTATTTAATATTAACATTGTAAATATCCTCTAATCTTGAAACTATTTTTGTAGCTTTTGAACTTTTATGCAACTCTGCCTCATCAAAGAGATAGCTCTCTTTGATTCCTGCACTTATGGCCGCCTCAATATCACGCTCTTTATCACCAACTAAAATAGAATTTTCTAAATCTATATCAAACTCTTTTTGAGCCTGCAAAATCATACCAGGCTCAGGCTTTCTGCAACTGCACTCCCCTGAAATCTCAGTATGGTGAGGGCAATGATACACTTTTGTTATTGTAATACCATTTTTTGCAAACTCTTTT
>NZ_JAVVFL010000039.1:6800-12957 GCF_032250635.1 Sulfurimonas sp. | reverse complement strand
AAATCACAACCCATGTGGATGAACTCTCTTACCTTCTGTCATTTTTGATGGAGGAGGTGGACGGAATACTCAACATCGCGCTCTACGGGGACAATACAAAAGTACAAGATATAAAAGCGAATATTTCCCATGTAGAGGGCGTAAAAAGCCTTCCCCGCGCAATGCCAAGAGAACACGATATGGTTGTGTTAAAAGATATCTACGCTCTGCATGAAGACAAAAGTGCTCTTTTGTCGCTCTCTTACCGTACGCTTGCAAATGCCGCACACATTATTATCTTGGAGAAAAAAGGCGTCATCGATACAAAAGAGCTAATGCAGACACTCGAAGATTTCGAGTTCAGAGCTGCCAACGAGATAGATGTGGTTGATGGTTACGACTTAGTGATAGCAAAAAAGATGCACATGTGGGGTAATGGATTATAATGTTTGACGATACCATGCATAAAATGGTAATGAGCGAAGACGGAAGTTACACAGCCTACTCCAAAGAGTACGAAGAACACTACCACTCCACAAGAGACGGTGCACTTTTTGAATCACTCGTCAAACATGTAGAGCCTGCATTTGCCCTAAAAGCGCAACACGCAGAGATAACTATTTTAGATATCTGCTTTGGGCTTGGGTTTAACACTTTGGCGACAATTTATTATCATAAAAAAAATGCACTCAGCTCAAAGTTAAATATCTTCTCTCCCGAACTGGATGCCTCTTTGGTAAAATCGCTGACAAATTTTGTTTACCCAAAAGAGTTTGATGAACTTAAAGAGATTCTCTTTGCGCTAGTTGAAAACGGTCTCTATAGCGATAGCACTCTGCATGTAGAGCTTTTTTTAGGCGATGCAAGAGAGTATATAAAAAGTTTTGCGCCCAAAATGTTTGATGTTGTCTACCAAGATGCTTTTTCTCCATCCGCAAATCCTGCTTTGTGGACAAAAGAGTACTTTGGCGACATCAAAAACATTATAAAAGAGGATGGTGTTTTAACAACCTATTCCATGGCTCTTCCGGTAAGACTGGCTCTGTATGAGAATGGATTTTTGCTTTATTTAAACAGCGGAGATGGGTTTAGAGATGCAACGGTGGCATCTTTGCAAGAGATAGAGGGGTTTAAAAATGTGGATATGGAGCATAAAATAAAGTGCAACCCGCATGTAAAATCGCCCAGAGATTAAGCGTTTAAAACCTCTAAAAACGCCTCTCCGAACTGCTCAAATTTCTTCTGTGCTATGCCGTTTACCTCAAGCATACTCTCTTTGTCATGCGGTTTTGCTGCGGCGATATTTTTAAGCACTTTGTCTGAGAAGATAATGTACGCCGGCACCTGAAGTTCACTTGAGAGCTCGGCTCTTTTTGTGCGCAATTTCTCAAAAAGCTCCTCATCAAAATCAAGCGTCTCTTCGCTCTTTATTTTCTTCTCTTTTATGTTAATCTCTAGGCGTGAAGATTTTATGAAAAGCTCTTTTTTGCCCCGTAAAATATCAGCCGCTTCACTTGTGAGTTTTAAAGCGCTAAATTCGCCTAAAACTACAATCTTTAGCTCCAAGAGTCTCTCCAAAATAACAAACCACTCTTTTTTACTCAGATGTATACCGATACCGTAAACCGAGAGTTTATCCGCAGCGTTTGCCAAAAGTTTCTGCTCTTTTGAGCCTCTTAGTATGTCTATGATGTAGTTTTTTCCGAAATTTTGTTCTGTTTTATAGACGGCACTTAGAAGCATCTGCGCCTCTTTTGTGATATTTTGCCTCTTTTCATCACTGCTTAAACAGTTGTCGCATCTATCAGAACATGCATCAAGAGTATCTTCAAAATACTCGGCAAGCTGCTTGTGAAAGCAGATTTCGCCCGTGGCATATTTGTAGATGGTATCTATCTTTTGGTTTAGATGCTCTTTGTATTCGCCGTTTTGAATATCTTCTAAAAATCTTTTATGCTGAGCAATATCGGCTGCATTAAAGAGGAGTAAAACCTCTGCATCTTCGCCGTCGCGTCCTGCACGTCCTATCTCCTGATAGTAGTTTTCGAGTGATTTTGGAAGTGACATATGAGCTACAAAACGGATGTCACTCTTATCTATTCCCATACCAAAAGCGATGGTTGCTACCATGATGTCTACTTTGTCGTTGACAAATATTTTAAAGTTCTGCTCTCTTACATGCTGCGGTAATCCTGCATGGTATGGCAGAGATTTGTAGCCGTTTTTGTTGAGAAAGATGCTTAGCTCTTCGGTCTTTTTTCGTGAGCTTACATAGATAATCCCACTCTCATTTTTATGACGATGCAAAAAAGCTTTTAGCTGCTCATGCCCGTTGGAGACCCTTCTCTGCGCAGAGATAAAGAGGTTTTTGCGAAAGACTTTGCCTTTTAAAAGAAGCGGGTTTTCAAGCCGTAACTCTCTTAATATATCATGAGTGACATGCTCTGTTGAGGTTGCTGTAAAGGCGCAGATTGAGGTATTTGGAAAGTTTGCTTTGAGATTTCCGAGCGCTCTGTAATCATCGCGAAATTCATGCCCCCACTGCGAGATGCAGTGCGCTTCGTCTACGACAAAAAAGTTTATATTTAAGCCGCGCAACATGCCGATAGTTGTCTGGTTGTTGAGCCTCTCAGGGGAGAGGTATAAAAATTTTAACTCCCCATTATAGGCTCTTTGAACAATCTCGTCTACTTCATCACGGCTCTGCGCGGAGCTTATCATTTCGGCGCTCATATTTTGCGCCTTAAGAGCAGCTATTTGGTCTTGCATAAGAGCAATAAGCGGCGAGATAACAATACTTATGCCATCTTTTAGCATGGTAGGAAGTTGATAAACTAGGGATTTTCCGCCACCCGTTGGAAGAATCATAAGCAGATCACGCCCACTTAAGATGGCATCCAAGCCCTCTTCTTGAAACTCCCGAAAGCTGTTATGCCCAAAGTGGTTCTTTAATGCGGTATATTTCATCAATATCTAGCTGATATTGAGTCGATATCGTCCCATGAAAGAGTGTTTTTTTTGTGAGAGATAATATGCTCCACATATCTAGCAAACATGTCCGTCTCGATGTTTACATGTGAGCCAATGGAGTAGTTTTTGAAAAGCGTCTCTTTCATCGTGTGCGGTATTATGGTTAGCCTAAAACTGTCGGCAAACACCTCGTTGACTGTCAGGCTTATGCCATCAACTGTTATGGAGCCTTTAGGGATGATGTAGGGGATGAATTTTTTCTCGACTTTTATAAAAATATCAAAAGAGTTGCCGCTGTTTTTTATCTCTTTTATCTCGCCTATTGCATCTACATGTCCCTGAACGATGTGCCCCTCAAATCTATCGCCCATCATCATGGCAGGCTCTATGTGAACCTCGTTTTTGTAGTTCTCCATCGCTAAGAGTTTTTGGCTCTCGGGGGAGAGTTCGACGCTAAAGCCGTCATGCTCTACTTTTATAACAGTAAGACATGCCCCGTTTATGGCGATTGAATCACCGATTTTTGCTTTATGTTTGGCACGGATGCTAAGCGTGCTTCCTCGCAAACTTTTAACATGTGCTATTTCGCGTATTAATCCTGTGAACATCTCTTATCTCTTTTCCCATTTTATAATGTCAAGTAAAATTACTCTTTCATTTACTTCATCGATAACGTAAGGAATACAGTACCCTTTAAAGATAAAATCTCTAATATTTTCTTGGTTAAAATAGATAGATTGTCTATATTTCAGAGGCATAAAAGTTAGTTCATCTAGCTCTTTTTTGAGAGAGTTTTTAAAACTACTTGCTCTATTTTTGCTATCTTTTGCGATATATAAAAGGATTTTTGATAAATTATCTTTAAATTCACTGCTTCTTAGTATTTTATCAAGCATTTTTGATTACGTTGTCCATATCATCCCAAAAAGTATCATCAAGTTTTTGAAGGTTATGATTAGGCGCAGTTATCTCTTTGTAGATTTTGTGCAAGGAGTCTCTGTTGTTTATAAAATCTGCATCATCTTTAGAGGTTCTTATGTCTATCTCTTGATTGAAGTTTTTTAAAAAATCCAGAATTTTATTTGCGACTGAAGTATCATTAACATCTATGGCAATATGCATAACAGAAACTCCTTTTTCGTAAAATTATAGCATAATCAAAAAACAATCTTGCCTTCTTCTTGAAGCTCTTTGATAATCTCTTTTGCTTTTTCATGCCCTTTGTATGCGGCTTTGCGGCAGTAATCAAGTGCTGTGTCGTGATTTTGTTCGCATCCGAATCCTTGGTCGTAGAGCATGCCCAGATTGTAAAGTCCTTCTGCCAGACCGCCATCAGCCGCCTTTTTAAAGCAGATGAAACTTCTCGTCTCATTCATCTCAACGCCATGCCCATCTTTGTACAAAACGCCGAGGTTGTTAAAAGATTCTAAGTGCCCGCGCTTTGCTCCCTCTTCGTACCAAA
Source organism: Sulfurimonas sp. (assembly GCF_032250635.1). Lineage (GTDB taxonomy): Bacteria > Campylobacterota > Campylobacteria > Campylobacterales > Sulfurimonadaceae > Sulfurimonas. Next base: position 8,546 of record NZ_JAVVFL010000039.1, on the reverse strand, counting down.
ACGCCGCCTCTGAGAAATTTTGCAAACATCCAAGACCGCGCTCTAACATAAGTGCCACCTCATACATCGCCTGCGGAACCTCTCTGGTGGCCGCCTCCATGTAGAGCTCATGCGCCTTAAATTGGTCATGCTGGGCGCCTCCAAGACCGTTCATATATAAAAGTGCGAGATTAAAAAGGGCATATGGCTGTTTTCGCTCCGCCGCTCTCTCGTAAAGCTCCAGTGCTTTTTCATCGTCCTTTTGGCATCCCTGAGCGTTTTGGTACATGTAGCCCAAAGATGTCATTGCATCGGCATTATCTTCATTTGAGAGCTGTGTATAGAGCTCAAAAGCGGTTTTAAAATCTTGAGTATTGTATGCGTTATGTGCTTTTTTTATCATCGGTTTAAACCATTATTTAGAATATTACGCAAATGATACTCAAAAATGATAAAATTCGGCTAAAGATAATAATGTGGAATATATATGAAATATGATGTAATAGTAGTCGGCGGCGGACATGCGGGGGTTGAAGCATCCCTCTCGTGTGCGAGGATGGGAGCGAAGACTCTGCTTGTCTCTATGCTTGCCGAAAATGTTGGTGCGACGAGTTGTAATCCTGCAATAGGCGGTTTGGCAAAAGGACATTTAGTCCGTGAGCTAGATGCGCTTGGCGGAGAGATGGGGCTTATAACCGATGAGGCAGGGATACAGTTTCGCATACTCAACCAGACAAAAGGTCCAGCCGTTCGCGGAAGCCGTGCACAGATAGATATGGACAGATACCGCGTGATTGCCAGAAATAAAATTCTAACCACGCCAAACCTTGAGCTAGTACAAGAGATGGTAGAATCGCTCATTGTCGAAGATGGCGAGGTAAAGGGCGTTAAAACAAACCTTTTAAACGAGTATATGGCTAAAAAAGTAGTTATAACAAGCGGAACTTTTTTGCGAGGCGTTATACATGTAGGCGAGATAAAGCAAGAGGGCGGGCGTTTTGGCGAACAAACCAGCATAGGACTCAGTCACTCACTCAAAGCTTGCGGTCTTGAGATGGGAAGGCTAAAAACCGGAACATGTGCAAGAGTAGATGCTTCATCTATCGACTTTTCTGTTATGGAAAAACAAGACGGTGATGAGATTCCAAGCCCGTTTAGTTTCAGAACCAATCGTGACGAGTTCAGAAAAACAAAAAAGCAGATTCCGTGCTTCATCGCTTACACAAATGAGACTACGCATAACATTATAGAGAGCAATTTTTATCGCGCGCCGCTTTTTACGGGTCAAATTGAGGGAACTGGACCGAGATATTGTCCAAGTATAGAAGACAAAATCAACCGCTTTAGAGATAAAGACAGACACCACCTCTTTATAGAACCTCAAACCATGGAAAATACCGAGTGCTACATAAACGGCATGAGTACGTCGCTTCCGCCGGATGTGCAGCAGCAGATGATTCACTCCGTAAAAGGGATGGAAAATGCAAAAATCGTGCGTTACGGTTATGCAATAGAGTATGATTTTGTAGACCCAAGAGAGCTGAAACACTCGCTTGAGACAAAAAAAGTAAAAGGTCTCTACCTTGCAGGGCAGATAAACGGAACAACGGGGTATGAAGAGGCGGCGGCTCAAGGTCTTATGGCTGGCATAAACGCAACTTTAAGCCTGCAGGGCAAAGAGCCTTTAGTTCTGCGCCGCGATGAGGCATATATAGGTGTTCTTATAGATGATCTGGTTACAAAAGGTACAAAAGAGCCTTACCGAAT
>NZ_JAVVFL010000039.1:0-6790 GCF_032250635.1 Sulfurimonas sp. | reverse complement strand
AGTATAGACTGCTTCTGCGTGAAGAGTCAGCCGACACAAGACTAAGCCGCTATGGACACGCTCTTGGACTGATTGATGATGAGGTTTATGCAAAAGTAGAATCAAAAAACGAGCAGATACAAGAGGGCTTAAAGCTTTTAAACGAGACTGTTTTTACGCCAAACAAAGAGTTTATAGAGTTTTTGGAGTCTATGGGGGAAGAGAAGATAAAAGATACTATTACCGCTCAGCAGCTTATCGCAAGAAAGAGTTTTGATGTCGAGAAGATGATAAAACTGGTTCCGGAATTAGCCGAACATGCACCATATATACTAGAAGAGATTTTGGTAGAGGGAAAATACTCCCGTTATGTTCAAAAGCAGAGCGAAGAGATACAGAAGATGAAAAAGTACCTCAAAATTGAGATTCCGCCGAGTTTTGATTTTAGAAGTATTAGCGGTTTAAGCAAAGAGATAGTCGAAAAGCTAGAGGCTTTCAATCCGCCTACACTTCAAGCGGCTTCGCAGATTTCGGGTATAACGCCTGCGGCTATAGAGATTTTGCATATCTACATAAAAATTGATGTAAGAAACAAGAAAGTTCGATAATGGATGTTTAGATTGTGAGTAAGTCTAATAAAATCATTCCTGAGTTTATGTTGGATAGCCCAAATGATACTTTTATGTTTCTAATGCCACTTAGTCTAAAACCAGACTATGAAGATATTAGAAATAGTTATTTCGAAGTTGCAGTCAAAAATTTAACTACAAAAGAACACTTTACTACCCTGATATCCCCAGAAGTATTTTTAAACTCTATAAGTGTCATTTATAAGAACAAAAGTTACTTTACAAGAATAAATGTTACTGCAGGATTGAAATTTGTCAACAAACAATTCAGAAATCCTCCAGTTCTTTTCAAAATCTCCAAACCAACCATTTGAATTTGTTGTTGTCACTGACATAAACATCAAGGAATATTCCAACTATTAAAAAGCAATTTTTAGAATTTATGTTACAAATAGATACATTTTTAATATAAATTCACTAAACTACCCTCTTATTGGCTTAAATTTTAAATTTAAAATACAACCTTAAGATTAAAAATATAATAATAAAAAATAATTATTAATAATACATAGTTTAATAGGTGTACAGAATGATATTTTTTTCTTTAGAGTTAACTATTTAATGCTAAAGAAACTTGTATCACTTCGACATCGAAATAGTTATAAAACCAAATTAGTAAATGCTGTAATCTCATCCGATGAATTTATATGGGGATTAGGAAGTCTTTGTGCACTGAATCGTGTTGCATTTGATTCTAAACTTGTTCTTAATCAATTTCCATTGCCACATACGAGTGATGCATTTATTCGGGCAATACGGCATATTGGTTTTAAAGCTAAAAATATTACATGTTTACCGCATAAACTTCAAAATCTCTCTTTCCCATGTTTCGCATTTGTAAAGCCTAAAAATACTGAAGACGGTACGGGTGCGTCTATCGTACTTCTCTCAGATGCTTCATCAGAACAGGTTATTTTATTTGAGCCAGGAACAAATGCTCCTTTAAAACTTTCGCTTGAAGCATTTTCTGAGCGTTATCTTGGTTCTGTTGTCCTAGCCGCCAAATCAATGGAAAAATTAGATGATCCAGATGCATTAGAGAGTGAAAAAGGTCATTTTGGTTTTGGATGGTTTGTTCCTGAATTACTCAAACATAAAAAGGTATGGCGTGATGTATTGTTTGCTTCTCTGGTTATTCAACTCCTAGCACTCGGTACGCCGCTCTTTACTCAAACCATTATTGACAAAGTGGTCGTTCACCGCACGGAGAGTACACTTCTTGTGATTGGAATTGGATTGGGCATATTTATGATTTTTTCGGCGATTCTTTCATGGGTGCGGCAATATTTGGTTCTCCATACAGGAAATCGCGTCGATGCTGTTCTTGCAGCAGGAGTATTTGACCATCTTTTTAAACTTCCTCCACGATATTTCGAACATCGTCCGACAGGTGTTATAGCCGCGCGTCTTCATGGAGTAGAGACGATACGCGAGTTTATCGCTTCGGCTGCTGTGACACTGATTTTAGATTTACCGTTTTTGCTCATTTTTGTAGGAATTATGTTTTACTACAGTGTCATGCTCACGCTTATTGCGTTGGCGGTGCTTGGCACGATTGCCGTTATGAGTTTCTTTGTAGCTCCTCTGTTTCAAAAACAGCTTAATGAGCAATTTTTACTCGGTGCGCGTAATCAGGCATTTTTAACAGAGTATATTTCTGGAATAGAAACGGTAAAAAGTTTACAAATGGAGCCGCAACTTCGTAACCGTTTTTCAGACTATTTGTCTGAGTATCTCCTTGCAACATTTAAAACCAAACAGCTCTCCAACACTTATAACACAATTGCCAGTTTTATGGAACAATTTTTGACTCTTCTAATCTTGGTAGTCGGAGCATACACGGTTATGAGTAGTACAGAGTTTACAATCGGGATGCTCGTAGCATTTCAGATGTTTGCAGGGAAACTTTCTCAACCTGTGATGAGACTGGTAGGGCTATGGCAACAGTTTCAACAGGCCGATCTCTCTGTGAAGCGTTTGGGAGATGTCATGAATGTTCCAACAGAACCATACTCCATTCAACCATCCCGCTTAAGAGAGGGCAAAGGGCTCATAGAGATAGAAGGGCTTAGTTTTCGTCATAGCGAACAACACCCTTTTCTTTATCGTGATTTTAATCTTTCAATTGTTCCAGGTTCTACCGTAGCGATTATGGGACCCTCCGGTTCAGGAAAAAGTACATTTGCAAAAATTCTTCAAGGATTTTATCAGCCAAGTGACGGGCGTATCCGTATCGATGATACTGATATCCAAAACTACTCTGCAAACGAATTACGTCACTACTTCGGGGTAGTTCCTCAAGAGACGGTTCTCTTTTCCGGTACCATCTATGACAATCTGCTTGCAGCCAATCCACATGCCACATTTGAGCAGATTATTCATGCGTGTAAACTTGCAGAGATTCATGAGACAATCGAAAAACTCCCCGATGGGTATCAAAATGTTATCGGTGAGAGAGGCTCAGGAATCTCAGGTGGACAGCGTCAGCGTCTAGCCATTGCCAGAGCACTTCTCAAACGCCCTAAAATTCTCATCTTTGATGAAGCAACAAGTGCTCTGGATGAGCAAACATCGGAGCAGTTTGCTACAACTGTCAATCAACTACATGGCAAAGTGACTATGCTATTCATTACTCATGCACTGCCTAAAAGCCTTATAGTAGACCGACTTGTCCAAATCGGAGAAAACAATCAAAATCAACAACAGGAGAAAGTATATTTATGACAATACGATTTGCAACTATAGAGGATATCCATGAAGTTGTCGAACTTGGAAGATACTTCCACGGTGTGACACGCTTTGCAAGCTATAAATTTAATGCCAATAGAGTGGCCGAGCAACTTCGAGCCGTTATAAATGCAGGACAGGAAAAACATGGAACACACTGTTTTATTGTTGCTGAAGATAGTGAAAAAAAACTTATTGGGGCATTGATTGGATGTATTGAGAGACACTTCTTCTCCGATGAGATTGTAGCGAGCATCATACACTATGATGTTCTACCTGAGAGAAGAATGAGCGGAGCAGCTTTAAGGCTTATGAGTGGTTTTCGTAAATGGGCAGAAAACCGTGGAGCCGTGGAGCTCTCAGCGGGGGTAAATAGTGGCACGCAAATTGATAAGACCGATAAATTTCTAAGACGCCTTGGATTTGTTCAAACGGGCGGAAATTATGCGTTGACATTAAATTTAGTACAGAGAGAGAATGAGAAAAATGGAAACTAAAATATATAACTTTAAGAAAAGGTGAACAGAGTGAGATTATTTATACGATTGGTTTTATTAAGCTTAAGTATAGTTGTTTTTGTATGGGGGCGGGATATTCCTGAGTATGTTACTGCATGGCCGAAACAAGTTCAGGTAGAAAAACCTGACCCCGTGTTGGGTGATAAGCTTATTTGGGAGCATTGGATATACAGTGAAAAGTTTGCAAAAAGATTTGAAGGCTTTAATCTTGAAAAAGTTGATTCTGAACTTCAAAACTCACCTATACAAGCTATAGTTTTAAGGATTTACAAAAAAAATATTTGGCTTGGAGTAAATGATAATTATCCTGAGCAGTATGTAACAGATGTAGATCTGTATTTTGATGATTCGTTTGAAATTCCACTATCAAATAAAAAATGGGAACATACTAAATCAGATGATTATCCTAAAGGTATTGAAGCAAGTTTTATGGAACTAAAACCGATTGATAAAAACGATATTAATATGTTAAAAATAGCAAAACCGATAGATTTCTATCCAAAAAAACCATACTTAGCATTTGTGCTTCCACTTGATGGCCGTTTCCGTGTTTTTGGAGGTGCTTACTATCCAAGTTTGTTAAAAGGAATTTCATATATAGCATTAAAAGCTAGACTAGTAAATGGTGTGGCAGTCCCATTGCAAAATGGAGGTTCTTTATGGTTATCACTTTTTGGAAAAGAGTCATATAAGGAAGCAAAAATAGCTATACGTCCTGGTGCAGTAGCAGGTTATTATAATATTATGAATAAAAATTTTGAACTGGATACCCATGTGCTAAAAAATGGTTTTATTTGTTTACCTACATCCTTTACTCGTATAGCATTGCCAAAAGTAGTATTAACTAAAGATTTGAATCATTGTATAAATAAGTATTATGTTTATAAAAAATACAATCAAAGCCAATCCAAGGAAAGTAAACTCTTATTTGAATGGTGTAATGATGTGGAAAATAAAGGAATAATATTTAATCGACTTGATAAAACAACAAGAGCTAATGGTTTGAATGAAATAGGTTTTTAAAATATATATTTGAAAAAAGGAAAAAATAAATGAGTACAGAATTAGAAATCATGAAATATGTGAATCTTGCTGATGCAGGATATAGTGGTGGACTAACTCCAATGGGATGGGAAATTTTAACGGTAGACAGTAATGCAGCCACAGGCTTTCATGCTACTGCTTATCAAAATCTTGATTCTGGAGAAATTGTAGTAAGTTATGCGGGAACTGATGATTTTACTGATGCGACACATAGTGATACATCACTTGTTCTACAAAATGTACCAGAACAATATGCAGAAGCTAGAGATTTTTATGATAAAGTCATAAATCAATATGGTAGTTCAAATTTAACAATTACTGGGCATAGTCTTGGCGGCTCTTTAGCTCAACTTATAGGTGCGTACTCAAAGCAAACAACTTATGCTTTTAATGCACCAGGGGTTGATGATATGAGACTATTAATTGATGAATTAAAGCTTAATACTAATGATGCCTCTAGTTTTACAAATATAAATAATTATAATATGTCGTATGATGTTGCAAGTAATATAGGAACTCAACTCGGTAATGTTGTTAACTACGATCCAAGCAGTTTAGAAGGGCTTGCAATATTCGCGAGTATTGCTGCTACTGTAGCTAATCCATTAGTCGGATCAATAATATTTGGTAAAACTATTCTTGGGCAACATTACATGAACCGTTTGCAAGAAGCTATAGCAACTCCCAAATCTACAGAATATATCAATGGTTATACATTTAATGAACAAACTGGAGAGTGGGGTTCTTATGATGCAGGTACCGACTCATACAAAATTGCCGATGAACAAACTACTCAAAACTTAAATTCACAACTGCAAGAAAACTATGAATATAATGCTTTGGCATTACAAGCAAATAAATTATTGACAGAATATCGTGGGTGGCAAACAGCCACAGAACAGCTTCGTGCACAGTATGGTCAAATTTGGACTGATTTTGATCCTAGTTTTGATGGTAACACTGGTTGGTTCAAAGATACTAATGGCAACTATATTGCACAATTCGAAATTGTTGAAGAAAATGGTCAAAATCTATTGAGAGTCTTAGGTGAAAATGGGCAGACGGTCAACTTAGATACGGGAGATGTTTCAGGCAAAGGAACATTGTTTTATGATTTAAACAGCGGCTTACAAAACCTCGTAGACGGCTTTTCTAATTTCCAAAACGATATCAACAACAGCGAAACAGGGCAAACTATCAATACTTACGGTCCATCAATTATTGATGCGTTGTCTCTCGTAAAAGCAATTCAATCAGGTGAACCTTTGCCTGTGGTTACATCAGGATTACGCTTAGCAAATGATATTTCGATAATCAATAATAATCCAAATTATATTCTCTCAGGTGCTGCAAATGCTACCTCTGGTGTTCTTAGTATTATGAGCTTAGATGCAGCACTCAAACGCGGAGACGGCTGGGCGATAGCTACATCGTCGGCTTATACGATAAGCTTTGCCGCTACGGCTTATGCACAGTTTGCTACACAATCTGCATTGACGGGTTCTGGGGAGCTTGCAAAAGCAATGACAGATGTATATGGACAAACAGCTGGAAGTGCTTTAAATTCATTAAACGGTGCATTACCATACCTCGGTCTTGCCGCAGCGATAGCTTTGGGAGATGAGACAGCGATAGCCGTTGCGGCAGTATCAATCGCATTTCCTCCGCTAGGAATGGCGTACGCCATCTACTCAATTGTCGACAGCCTCTTCGGCGGAGACGACATCCCAGACCCATGGGGAACAGGAAGATATGTTTGGGACGGTACAAGCATAAAAGTACAGAGTGCAGGAGAGACAGGAGGAAACGAAGCAGTCAGCGGCGTAATGCAAAGCGTCATCACTGCCATGAACTCTCTTATAGAACAACAACGCCTTACAAACCCTACAAGCT
>NZ_JAVVFL010000038.1:0-13000 GCF_032250635.1 Sulfurimonas sp. | reverse complement strand
CCAAACATGACCTTTCAGATGAGCTCCGGTCTTTACGGAGTTCGCGATAAAGATGGAAAATTTGATGAGCTTAGATATGAAAAAGTTATGAAATTTTGCCGCATGACCGAGATTAAAATAGCTCAAGGTGCAAAGCAGACAGGAGGAAAACTTGCGGGCTCGAAAGTCTCTGCAGATATAGCGTACTACAGAGGCGTAGAAGAGGGGAAAGACCTCTTCTCTCCAAACCGTTTTCCATATGCAGATACGACTGCTAATCTTTTGGATTTTGTGCAAAAACTTCAAAATATCTCTAAAAAACCCGTTGGCTTTAAGATAGTTATCTCGGATGCGGCTTCTGTTGAAAAGATGGCAAAAGAGATTGCAAAACGAAAAAATGAGGGAAAATCTATACCCGATTTTATAACGGTAGACAGCGGTGAAGGCGGAAGTGCCACGGCTCCGCTTGAACTTATGGAGTCCGTAGGTTTAACTACAAATAACGCTCTTTATGTTTTAGACACCATGCTTTCAAAACATGGCATTCGCAAAGATATTAAGATAATCGCTAGCGGGAAAATTTTAACTCCCGATGATATAATCATAACTATGGCTATGGGCGCAGATGCCGTAGGGATTGGCAGAGGCTTTATGATGAGCGGCGGCTGCATTCGTGCGCGCATGTGTTCGGGCTTTGGCTCACATGTTTGTCCCGTTGGAATGGCGACGCAAGATCCAAAACGAAGAGCCTCTTACCTCGTTGTCAAAAAAGGTTTGGAGATAGGGCACTATCATAAAAATCTTATCAAAAACATGAAGGTTCTACTATCGGTTATGGGTATTAAACATATATCTGAGCTTGATAAAAAGTACCTTACATTTAAAAACAGAAGCGGTGAAATATATTTTGATATAGATAAATATTTTCATCAAAAATTACATATATAGGTGGATAAATTTGAAAAATTTCGGTCTTAACATTTGGTCTAACAACAATTTTATTATTGAAGACGGTCAGATAAAACTAAACTACAAGTGTATGCCTTCACTTCTTCAAATCGTTGAAGATATTCGTGCGGATGATGTAAGGGGTCCTATTTTGCTTAGGTTTCCACATCTCATAAAGAGCCAAATCAGGACTCTTTATAGTTACTTTGACAAAGCAATACAGCAAAACAACTACAGAGGAAGCTTCAATGCCGTCTTTCCTCTAAAAGTAAATCAGTTTCCGCATGCAGTCGATGCCGTAACATCGCAGGGAGCGCAGTATAACTATGGTCTTGAAGCGGGTTCAAAAGCGGAGCTTATTTTAGCTATGAGCAAAACTCCAAGCGGTGCAAATATTACCGTCAACGGTTTCAAAGACAAAGAGATGATTACTCTGGGTTTTATTGCGGCGCAAAGCGGTCACAATATCACTATCACTATTGAGGGTTTGGGCGAGCTTGAAACCATCATAGAGGTGGCGCAAGAGTGCAATCTAAAAGTTCCAAACATTGGCGTAAGAGTAAGACTTCACAGCACGGGAAGCGGTATCTGGGCTAAGAGCGGGGGGATGGATGCAAAGTTTGGTCTTACCTCTACGGAGATTATTGAGGCAATCTCACTTCTAAAAGATGCGAAACTGCTTAACAAACTCAACATGGTTCACTTCCATATAGGCTCGCAGATGTCAGACATAGCACCGCTTAAAAAAGCTCTTAGAGAGGCTGGAAATATCTACGCAGAACTCAAAAAGATGGGAGCCGATTCACTAAAGAGCATCAACATCGGCGGAGGCTTGGCGGTAGAGTACGACCAGCATGTCATGTCTAGTGCAAGAAACTACTCAATCGATGAGTTTTCAAGCAGTGTTGTCTTCTTGCTCGGCGAAATTATGAATGCTAAAAATGTTGACCATCCAAATATTTTTACAGAATCAGGACGCTTCATAGTAGCTTCTCATGCTGTTTTAATCACGCCTGTATTGGAGCTTTTTACGCAGGATTATCAAGAGAAACTCATAAACTTTAAAGAGGTAAATCCGCCTCTTCTTGTTGAGCTTATAGAGTTAAACGACCTCTTAAATAACACGAACTGTATCGAGTATCTGCATGATGCACTTGACCACATGGAGTCGCTGCTTACACTTTTTGATCTAGGTTATATAGACCTGCAAGACCGCTCAAATGCAGAGATTTTGGTTCATAACATTATAAAAAAAGCGCTCTATCTAAAATCTTCAAATCCGACAGATGAGCTTGCACAACTTCAGGTAAAATTGCAGGAGAGATATCTTATAAACGCATCTATTTTTCAAAGTTTGCCTGATTACTGGGGGTTAGGACAGCACTTTCCTGTTATGCCTCTGCATCATCTAAATACAACCCCGCTAAGAGCCGCATCTCTGTGGGACATTACGTGTGACAGTGACGGAGAGATAGGTTTTAACCCTGACAAACCGCTCTATCTCCATGATGTGAACCTTGATGAAGAGGAGTACTTTTTAGGATTTTTCAATGTCGGAGCATATCAGGAGACTTTAGGAATGAACCACAATCTCTTTACCCATCCAAGTGAATACACCGTCACTATTGATGAGTACTCTTATGAGATTAAAAATGCGGTTGAATCTAAAAGCATACTCGATATTTTGGATTCCATAGGTTATGATGCAAAAGAGCTCTCAAACAAACTTAAAAGTGATCTCTCTAGCTCTGATTTTATTACAGAGAAAGAAAAAAATGATACACTTGCAAAATTAGAACTTTTTTTACATCAAAATGGTTATTTAAGAACTACAAACTAGGAGTTAAAAGTGGGAATTTATGCTGACATCAAAGAAGACTTTTCAAATGCTTACAAAAATGATCCGGCACTAAACTCTAAACTTGACTTTTTGTTTAACTACCCCGGTGTTTGGGCGGTAGCTTGGTACAGAATAGCAAATAGACTCTATAAAGCCAACTTCAAAAGCCTTGCTAGAATCATCATGGGCTTAAACCAATTTTTAACAAACATAGATATTCACCCGGGTGCGGTAATCGGCAGAAGAGTATTTATAGATCACGGCTTTGGTGTTGTTATAGGGCAAACTACCGTCATAGAAGATGATGTGCTTATTTATCAGGGAGTCACTCTTGGCGGAGTTTCTCTCACGCATGGCAAAAGACATCCGACTATAAAAAAAGGTGCCGTAATAGGTGCCGGAGCAAAAATTTTAGGGAATATTACAATCGGAGAGTATGCAAAAATAGGCGCTAACTCCGTTGTTGTAAAAACTGTTCCAAACAATGCTACAGCCATCGGGATTCCCGCACACGTTATAGAAAAAGGGAGATGCAAAGATCCGCTTATGCACAACCTTCTCCCTGACATTAACAAAGAGATGTTTGAGTATCTTCTTAAACGTGTTGCCGTGCTTGAGCACATCTTGGTCGAAGACAACAAAGAGCTTCTTGAGCAGGATCTTGAACTTGAAAAAATCTACGAATCTTTTATCCGCGCAATGAAAAACTAAAAATTTTACAGAGATAACTGCTCACATATCTAATTATTTTAGTATAATTCGCTCAATACTTTTAAAAGGGTTTAATATGCTAACAGACCGTGTTAACACGCTATCCGAATCAATCACAATTGCCATTTCAACACTCGCCGGTGAGCTAAAAGCTCAAGGTAAAGATATCATTAGTTTCTCTGCAGGTGAGCCGGACTTTGATACACCTCGCGTCATTAAAGATGCTGCCATTGCGGCCATAAATGAGGGTTTTACAAAATATACCGCGGTTGACGGCATTCCTACTCTTAAAACAGCTATTGCAAATAAACTAAAAAGAGATAATGGGCTCTCGTATGCTCCAAATCAGATAATTACCAACAACGGTGCCAAACACTCTCTTTTTAACCTCTTTGCGGCAGTTATCCAAAAAGGCGACGAAGTAATCATCCCCTCACCGTACTGGGTAACCTACCCTGAACTGGTTCTCTACTACGGCGGAACAGTCGTAGAGATCGAGACCCATGATGACAATGCGTTTAAGATAACTCCGCAGCAGCTTCAAGATGCCCTTACTCCAAAGACGAAGATGATAGTTCTAACAAGCCCTTCAAACCCGACTGGTGCGGTTTACTCAAGAGCAGAACTTGAAGCCATCGGCAAAGTGCTAGAGGGAACTGACGTTATCGTTGCAAGTGATGAGATGTATGAAAAACTTATCTATGAGGGCGAATTTACATCAGCGGCGGCAGTTAGTGAAGATATGTACAAACGTACGGTTACAATCAACGGTCTAAGCAAATCAGTGGCAATGACGGGCTGGAGATTCGGTTACATGGCGGCGCACAATACAGAGCTTATTCAGGCAACGAAAAAACTTCAAAGCCAAAGCACATCAAACATCAACTCAATCACGCAAAAAGCGGCAATAGCAGGCTTAGACGGTTCTGCAGACGAAGATATCGAGATGATGAGAGTTGCATTTAAAGAGCGCCGCGATGAGGCTGTAAAGCTCATTAACGCAATTGATGGACTGAGTGTCTATAAACCTGACGGTGCTTTTTATCTTTTTGTAAATATAAAAGAGCTGAGCAACGACTCTATGGAGTTTTGTAAGCAGCTTCTAGAGAAAAAAGGCGTAGCGGTAGTTCCGGGTGTCGGTTTTGGAAGTGATGGATACTTTAGATTTAGCTTTGCAACCGATATAGAGAGCATCCGCAAAGGCATTAAACGCATAGAAGAGTTCGTAAAAGAACTAAAGGCTTAAAGATCAATTTTAAGCTTTTTTCTATTTTATCTCTGCCATTACTATGCAGGGATAAATCCACATTTGTTTTAAATCACTTTTTAAAAAACTAAAAACTAAGGATAGAAAATGTGAAAACATAATCTTGCACTGGACAAAAAATAAAAAATAAAAAAGGATAATTATTGTTAGCAAAGTATTTTAAAAAAGAGGAGTGGTTCTCAAATATAAAAGGAGACTCACTTGCAGGAATCGTAGTTGCGCTCGCACTTATACCAGAAGCTATAGCTTTCTCGATCATAGCCGGTCTAGATCCTAAAGTAGGACTTTATGCATCTTTTTGTATTGCAGTAGTCATAGCATTTGTCGGCGGTCGTCCTGGAATGATTAGTGCAGCTACGGGTGCGATGGCTCTTTTAATGGTCACGCTTGTAAAAGAGTACGGTTTGGAGTATCTGCTTGCGGCTACCATTTTGACCGGTATTCTTCAGATGATTGCAGGTTATTTTAAACTCGGGCAGTTGATGAGCTTTGTACCTCGTGCGGTCGTAGTCGGTTTTGTCAACGCCCTTGCCATTCTTATCTTTATGGCGCAGCTTCCCGAACTCACAAACGTCACTTGGCATGTATATGCGCTAACAGCCGCGGGTCTTGGCATAATATATCTCTTCCCTTACATACCAAAGATAGGAACTATGCTTCCGTCCCCGCTTGTAACGATTGTAGCTATCACTTTAGTCGTAGTCCTTTTTGACATAGATGTAAGAAATGTAGGAGATATGGGCGCGCTTCCAGATACGCTTCCGATTTTTTTAATCCCTCAGATTCCATTTAATCTTGAGACACTGATGATTATTTTACCATACTCCATCTCTTTGGCTATGGTTGGTCTTTTGGAGTCTCTGATGACGGCTACTATCGTAGATGATCTAACTGATACAAAGAGTGATAAAAACCGAGAGTGCAGCGGTCAGGGCGTGGCAAACATAGCATCGGGATTTATGGGCGGAATGGCTGGATGTGCTATGATTGGGCAGTCTGTTATTAACGTAAAATCGGGCGGACGAACAAGACTCTCGACTCTTCTGGCAGGTGTCTATCTGCTCATTATGGTCGTCTTTTTAAGCGATCTGCTCTCTATAATCCCGATGGCGGCACTTGTCGCGGTTATGATAATGGTTGCTATCGGTACGTTTGACTGGGGAAGCATCAAGAAGCTAAAGACTCTTCCTATCTCGACAAATGTTGTTATGCTGGCAACTGTAGTTGTCGTTGTCTGGACGCACAACTTGGCTCTTGGCGTATTTGTCGGCGTGCTTTTGGCATCACTATTCTTTGCAAACAAGATCAGCCACTTTATGTACAGTGAGACATATTATGACGAGGCAACAGACACAAGAACATACAAAATTATCGGGCAGGTATTTTTTAACAGTGCCGATAAATTTATAGAATTTTTTGATTTTAAGGAAGTTGTAGAGAATATAACGATAGACTTATCCAGAGCTCACTTTTGGGATATATCTGCCGTTTATGCACTTGATAAAGTCGTTATCAAACTACGCCGTGAAGGTGCAAACGTGACGCTAATCGGGCAGAATCAGGCGAGCAGCACGATCATAGATAGATTTGGCGTACATGATAAACCAGAAGAGATAGAAAAAGTTATGGGAGGACATTAAACATGCAAGATATAAAAAATATAGAGCAGGCAGTTTTTGCCTGTGTTGATGGTTCAAAATACTCAGAGGCGGTATGTGATTATGCTCTTCATATAGCAAAAGAGCTTAATCTTACTCTGGTTTTGCTAAACACTATAGAGCATCCAAATGCCTCATCTGTGACAAACCTCTCGGGAAATATTGCCCTTGGCGAGCGAGACACTCTGCTTCAAGAGCTCTCTCTTGAGGATGCACAAAAAAATAGAGAGACTATAAGTCACTCAAGAGAGTTATTAAAAGAGCTCAAAGAGAGAGTTAGCGACAAAGGCTACTCAAACGTAATCATCTCCCAAAGACACGGTACTCTTTATGAAAACCTCAAAGAGTTGGAAGATAAACTAAGGGTGGTAGTATTTGGCTTCTCAGGCATGGGACATATGCAAAAAGAGGATGAAATAGGCTCTTGCGTTGAGAACATTATAAGAGATGTCGATGCCCCTATAATCTTGGTGAACAGAGACTACTCTCCTATAAGAAACGTAATGATAGCTTTTAACGGTGAGAGCGGTTCTACAAAAGCTCTAGAAGAGCTCTCCTCTTCGCCTATGCTTGGGCGGGAGATAAAAAGATACATTGTAAATGTAAACAGCAATCAAAGCAGATCCGATGAGCTGATAGAGCATGCAAGAGAGATTATCAAAGATGAGACTCTCAATTGTGAGTTTATCCAAAAAACCGGTGAACCTCTCGAGAGCATCTTGGAGTGCATCAACAATAACGACATTGATATGTTAGCAATAGGCTCCTACAGTCATGGAAAACTAAAGAGTGCTCTTTTTGGAAGTTTTACGACGAAGCTTATTCAAAACGTAAAGATTCCTCTTGTTATTTTAAAGTAATCTCTCTGGAGTGACCTATTTTTTCGTCACTCCCCTAATTTAAAATCTTTTATGTAAAAGATACCCACACCCTGCCCCGTCTCTTTTACATCCACGTCTATTCTCACAGACCTACTAAGACTGTACTGCAGTGTCAAGCTTGAGATGTCATCGTTTTTATATACAAGACGTACTTTTTTGCCAAAACGTTTTCCTATCTCATAACCAAGTGTCCCATCTTCGTTTGTTAAAATATTTAGCGTATCGATTTTCAGGTTTACCGACCTGTCTAAAAGCCCTTTTAATCCTGCGCCCAATGCCAATGTGCTAAGAGAGCTTCTTGACGCCTCCTCAGAGGTATCAAAAGCCGATGTCGCGCTGCTGCCAAAAAGAATATAAGAGATTATATTATCCTGACTCATCTGCGGGTTGGATGAGAGTATAAAGACCGGCGACTCCACTCTGTTTGTTATATATATCTCTATGTCGATATTATCGAGCGTGTAGTAGTGAAGATTTAGATTAAGATATGGGTTGGTGTACTCTTCATCATAAAAATATATCTCGCTCTCCTCAAACTCAAACTCTCTATCACTTATGGTTACAGCTCCGCTATGGATTTGAAGCGTGCCCAAAATCTGCATCAATTCGCCAAACTCTTGGTATATGACTAAATTTGGAGTAACTAAAAGCTCCACATCTTTTATCTTGTACTCTATGGGTTTTGATGAGTGTACTCGAATATTTAGCTCTCGTTTCTCATGCTCTTTTTTCGGCGGTTTTATATCTTGGATGATTATAATATCTTCATCTTTGATTGCATACTCTTTTTTGGGAACATAGGTCACGACTCCCTCTAATATGTCGATATCACCGCTAATACTCTGCGAGCCGTTACTATCTACAACCGCTTGAATATCCATTTTGATAGTCACATTTGCATCCGCCGATTCATAGCGAAATTTATCACTTTTTAGAGTAACATCCGCACTCATATCGGAGTAGTTTAACTCTCCGCTTAAAAGTAGGTTATCATATATCCAAAACTCTCTTAACTCAATCGTATCATCTTCGCCAAGAGCAATCTTGGAAGCTCTTTTGGAGAAAATTCTCTTCTGCATCACTCCAAAATCATACTTTTTAAGTATGACTTCCTTATCCGCATAAAAAAATTCAAAATAGGCATCTCTATCCATATAGATATTTTGGGTATCAACTTCTAGTCTATACCATGGGATATCAACTCGTGCCTCTACTTCAACCCTGTCTTTAAAGCCTATTTTTGCGCTTATGATGGCAGAAGCATCAAAAAGCAGACTCTCATCTATAAGGTTTAATTCAAGTTCGGACAAGAGAGTCCTAATAGACTCTACATTTGCCTCTACCGTAAACTCTCTCTTTTGGATACTTCCTTTTATATCAAACCTGCTCTCTCCCGCTTTTAAGATGCCCACAAGACCTTCTTTATCCTCAAAGAGCGTCAAAGAGAGTTTGTCGGTACCAATGCTTGCTCTCATGCTCTCTTGGTTTTTTAGCACAAAGAGATTTAGTTTAGAAAATCTCTGTATATCGTACTCTTTTAGATATGGCGCATCGCTTTTTGGGTAGAGTTCGCCGACAAGCGTTACCGCATCACTCTTTAACTCAACCTTTGCATCTAGGTCTGCATAGATACTCTTTGCTTTGAGTGAAAAATCTTGAAAATCTTTTGTCTGTGCATTTATAGCCAAATCTTTTGCCGCAAAATCGAACCTTGTAAGATTTTTATCTCTTTTTATATCAACGCTAAAGCTCTCAAATGGAAGATTGAACTCATCCTGAACTATTTTTGCTTCTAGGCTTGATACAATATCCGCATCAAACGTTACTCTGCTTTTTTGCTCAACTGCAATCTCGTTTTTCTCATAAAGAGCACGGTAGTTGGAGAAGAGCATAAAAAAATCATCATCAAAATTATAAGTTGCATGAAGCTCAACACTATCTAAAACAAGATCATCTACATCTTTAAATGCAACGCTTTTTATAGATGTTTTTAGATCTGCTTCTTTGCTTGATACATCAAAAAAGAGCTCCAGTTCACTTGGCGTATATATCAAGAAATCAAGATACTCATGATGCGTCTTTTCACTCAGCAAGAGCGTAGATTTACCTTTGGCTCTATTGGCTTTAACACTTCCCTCAAGAGCAACCATTGCATAAGGCGTTTGTGCCTCTAAAGTAATCTTTTGTATATCTGTTTTATTTCTGAGGCTTACATCTAAAGCAGTGAGATTTAATGTGTACATCTCCTCTTTATAGGCTACTTTTACTCTTTGCAAATCTACTTTTGAGATGTTAAGAGCAAAGGGTGATGATTCGCCTTGGCTCTGCATCTCTAGAATCTTATCTGCATCGACAAAAACTCCCTTGGCGCTTATGTAGCTTACTCTTGGAGTAGGATTTGGAAGCATGAGAGGATTGTACTTGATCTTTAGCTCATCAATCTCTACACTCTGTTGATACTTCACCCCTCTTAAAACAACTCCGCTAAAGAGCGTTCCTTCTATATCCTTATACTCTACACCGTACTCTATTAGATACTTTTGCGCCAGATATGGCACCACATCTTTTTGAAAAAGAGCCGTAGACAAAATAGCCGCCGCAAATAACACAAACAGAGCTATAAAATAGAAAAAAGTATAGATTTTTTTTATCAAAACAGCTCTCCTATGTGGAAGTGGATTGCATACTGTTTTGTAGGATTTTCTATATCAAAACCAACATCGATAGCTATGGGACCGATTGGCGTTTTATAGCGAAGACCAAAGCCAGCGCTGTAGTATCCGTTGTCATAACTCGGCATACTCTCATTGCCCAAGAATGTGTTGTCACTAAACAGAACTCCTCTTAAATCACCGTAGATATCAAAGCGTATCTCAGCTGTTGCCTCCAAAATAGAATTTGATCCTATCGGGTTATTTCTACTGTCTGTCGGACCTAGCTTTCTATAGCTATATGCGCGATTACTATGCATACCGCCTGCAAAAAAACGGTATGAGGGAGGAACATCACCTTCTTGTACGTCAAGTGTTCCAAATGTAGCTCTAAATCCTGCAATATAGTCATATATTGGTAGAATATAGCCTCCAGTTGCCTTAAACTTATAGTAGGTAGCATCCGATATATCGCTCTTTACTGAACCCATAATTTGAGAGCTTATAAAGTATCCGCTTGTTGGATCCAGTATCTTATCTCTGGTGTCGTAGCTCCACTCCAGCTTTGGGGAGATTAAAAAAATCGTATACTCAGGGATAAGAATCAAATCTTCGCTATCATAGGTTTTTGATCTCTCAAAAAGAAGACTCTCTTTAAAGAGATGAGGAGTTCTCTTTTGCAAAAAGTAAGGCTCTGCAAAGACTCTGCTCTCTTTAAAAGCAAAAAAATCCTCATTTTCATAACCTATCTCCAAGCCTGTTGCGTTTCTATTTAAAAGAGGCATATCAAAATTTGCTTTTATGGACTGTTTTATTTGAGTTACTCTTGCCTCAATGCCTGCTGTCTTTAGGTTGCCAAAAAAATTTCTATGTTTGAGTCCAAACATAAACATAGCACCCTCATCGCTGCTTGCCCCAATACCCGTTTGGAAACGAATAGGATTTACATTTTCCACTACACTCAAAGCTATATCGACACTGTTGTTTTTATTGATATTTGTATCTATTATAGCTTTTGATATGCCCTCATATCCATACAAGCTCTCATAGCTCATAGCAATTTTATCTGAAGAGAAAAGTTCGCCCTCATCCATGTACAAAAGAGACTCAAGTATCTTCGCATCGATATTTTTAGAGGGTACAATCTCTATCTTCCCAAAATAGCACCTCTCATTTTGCAAAACTTCATAATTCAAATATGCACTGTTTTTCTCTATATCTATCCACGCTTTTGCATTTAACTCCGCACGGCAAAAACTGCTGTTAGCATAGAGAATCTTGATATTTTTTTTGCTTTGTGCAAATTTGTCGGCATCAAAAATATCTCCCTCTGTAAAAGGTATCTGCTTGCCTATGTCTAGTCCTGCATAATATGTAACACTTCTAACAATTATGGGTTCATTCTCTTGTATAAGAAAGGTTATGGAGTTCTCATCACTTATATAAGATATATCTGCATGATAAAAGCCTTTTGATTTGTAGTAATCTTTTAGTGCCTGCGTGGTTAGTTCTATATCTTTTGCATCTAAGGTAGGTTCGTCGGCATAAAATTCGAAAAAGTAGGGTTTATGTAGCTCTAGCGCATCATAAAGTTCTCTTGATGAGATCTCTTTGTTTTGGCTAAAAAAAAGCAGAGGAGTGTTGGCAAATAGAAGTGTAGAAAAGAGAAGAAAGGTTAAAATTTTCTTTTTCAATTACACTCCATTATTTATCACTATTTTAACTCTTTAAGAGCCTCTATTACTTCATCTAAATTTGCAAGCGGGATATGCACTTTCCACTCAGGCTCACCTGCATTTCCAACAAGTGATATACCGATGCTAGCCACACTTGCACTTCCCGCGCCATACGGCTCATCGATCTTAGTTACGTTAATAACACCTTTTTTCGTTCCGCTTAATTGAATTGTTTTTGACATTAACTCATCCTTTTGTTTCTTATTTGATTAGTCTAGCAATTTTACCCTGAAGTTTCAACCACAGTCTATGTTCCATCAAAGGAAATCCAGCAAAGGTTAAGCCGCTTTTCTCAATGCTCTTTGTAACACCGCTGCGTGCCGCCATCGTTGTAAAAGGAGCGATGTTTAGATGTCCTGCCGTAGCACTCTGCCCTCCCAATACAACATTTCTTCCCAAGGTAGTTGAGCCTGCAATGCCTGATTGGGCAACTATAACAGAGTATTCGCCTATAACACAGTTGTGCCCTACCTGGACAAGATTGTCTATTCTTACACCGCGCTTTATAAGAGTTGTTCCAAAAACTGCTCTATCTATAGTGGTTGAACTTCCTATCTCCACATCATCTTCTATAACGACATTGCCGTTTTGGTATATCTTTTTGTGTTCACCCATCTTGTTCGTTGCAAAGCCAAAGCCATCACTTCCTATAGTAGAGTTTGCATGGATTATGCACTCACTTCCTACTCTGCAGTCTCTGTATATTACCACACTTGGATAAATGACAGTGTTATCGCCGATTTGGACATTCGCACCTATGTAGACATGCGCCATAATAGTGCAGTTTTCGCCGATAACGGCACCGTTTGCTATCTCTGCTTTTGGCGAAACAGTGGTGCCTTTTCCTATTTTTGGCTTATCTAGAGTTGCATCCTCAATAGGAGGTGCGAAATACTTTGAAAGTGCTGCCATCTCCCAGTATGGATGTTCAACAACCAAAGCAACGCAACCTTTAGGCACAAACTCTTCTGTAGATTTGTCTACTATTATTGCGCCCGCATTTGAGCTTTGTATCTCTTTTACATATTTTAAATTTGAGACAAAAGAGAGCTCGCTTTTTGTCGCATCCTTAAGGGTATTCATCTTTGTTATCTCAAAACTCTCGCCGCTAAAATCACACTTTAAAATCTCTGCAATCTCTTTTAAATCCATCTTCTCACTCCTAACTGTTTAACTTCGCTATCCTCACCTGAAGCCTTTTCCAATCTCTATGATTCATAAGTGGAAATCCGCTGTAAACTCCGCCGCTCTCTTCTATACTTTTTGTAACTCCGCTTCTTGCGCTAAAGGTAGAAAACGGTGCAATACTGAGATGATCACTAAAAGCAC
>NZ_JAVVFL010000037.1:0-13072 GCF_032250635.1 Sulfurimonas sp. | reverse complement strand
GGATTGTTGAACCTCTAAATGTAGCGCTTTTAGAAGTAGGTAAAAAGTCTTTGCATGCTGCCGAGGGAATGGTTACGACAAATCAAGTCGGCGGAGCATTTTTTGTAGCACTAAAGGTCTCCTTTTTCGCGGCAATTGTAGGAGCACTTCCTATCATACTTAGCCAAATATGGGCTTTTGTTGCACCGGCTCTTTATGCAAATGAGAAGAAGATGATTATCCCTTTTATCCTCGGGGGAACCATTATGTTCGCAGTGGGTGTTTTGTTTGCCTACTACATAGTCACCCCTTTTGGTTTTGATTTTCTCATAACATTTGGTAGTTTTAAGTTTACTCCTCTTATCAACATCGAGGATTACGTAGGCTTCTTTACAAAGATAATGTTTGGCTTCGGCATCGCTTTTGAGCTTCCTGTTTTTGCCTACTTTTTGGCACTTCTTGGCATGGTTGATGATAGACAGATGAGAGAGTTTTTCAAGTATGCGGTTGTAATTATATTTATAGTAGCAGCACTTCTTACTCCTCCTGATGTACTAACACAGCTTCTTATGGCAGGACCGCTTGTGATTCTTTATGGAGTTTCTATCTTGATTGTTAAAATGGTCAACCCTGCTCCGCCGCTTGAAGAAGAGGAAGACAATGAAGATATCGATCTGCTTGAAGAGATAAAAGCGATAAATAAAGACAGTGAGTAATAAAGAACTTCTAACCTCAAGCTATGACTTCTCTCTTCCAAAGGAGCTCATAGCGACCCACCCTGCAAACCCCAGAGACAGCGCAAAACTTCTTGTTTATAACAGAGCCACAGGCGAGGTCTCTCATCTCAAGTTCTCTGATCTTGAGACTCTTATACCAAAAGATTGCGCACTTATTTTTAACGACACAAAAGTGATAAAAGCAAGACTTTTCGGCAAAAAAGAGAGCGGCGGCAAAATAGAGCTTCTTATTAACAGAGCCCTAAATGCTCACGATGTAAATGTCTATATAAGAGGCAAAGTGAAAATTGGTACTGAGATTTTCTTTGCCGATGATTTAGTAGCTATTGTAAAAGAGCTGCATGAAGACGGAAGCAGAGTTGTAAATTTTTACCAAAACGCAACTGCTCTTCGTTTTGAAGAGCTTCTTCCGATCATAGACAATATAGGTCACATCCCTCTGCCGCCATATATCCAAAGAGAGGATAACAAAGAGGATGAGAGCGAGTACCAAAGCGTATTTGCAAAAGAGGAGGGTGCAGTTGCCGCTCCCACGGCATCCCTGCACTTTACAAAAGAGCAGCATGAGAGAGTATGTAAAAATTTTGCTCACGCGTACGTTACTCTGCATGTAGGAAGCGGAACGTTTAAGCCTGTTGAGTGTGAAACTATAACAGAGCACCCTATGCACTCGGAGTATTACGCCATCTCAGATGCGGCAAAAAAACTTTTGGATTCCGATATAAAGATACTTAGCATCGGTACAACCTCTACTAGAACCGTAGAGTTTTATGCAAGAAGCAAAAAACAAAGAGGCGAAGCAAACCTCTTTTTGCACCCAAACAACAGACCTTTAAGAGTCGATCACCTACTTACAAACTTTCATCTGCCAAAATCGACTCTGCTTATGCTTGTAGCCTCTTTTACAGGCTTAGAAAAGGCGCAGGAACTCTACAAAACAGCCATTGAGAAAAAGTATAGATTCTACTCCTACGGCGACGCTATGCTTATCCTTTAATAGGTCTCAAACAGGCTTTTAATCTTAGCCATATCGTGAGTAACTGAGTGAAGCGGCTCGGCATCTCTGCCTCTTATGGTCTCTTCAAAAGTTACTCTGTCGTTCTTATTTTTGTAAAGAACCCCTATGGGCATAGGAAGAGTCTCTAAAGATTTTTTCACGGCTCCCTCAAAATCACCGCTATCATAAGAGTCATCTAACATATAGCTATTCTCTTTAAACCATTTATACGTATTTACTTTGTTAAACACAACGCATGGCTGCAAAATGTCGATGAGTGCGTATCCCTTGTGTCTGAAAGCTTCTTTTATAACCTCTTTGGCGTGTGCGGCATCGCCTATATTAACACGTGAGACGAATCCGGCTCTTAAAGAGAGTGCAACCGCCAAGGGGTTAAAGGGCTCATTTGCCACACCCTTTACCTGCACTTTTGTCTCAAAGCCTCTCTGACTTGTAGGAGATGCCTGCCCCTTTGTAAGACCATAGACCATATTATTGTGAACGATATGAACAATGTCAGGGTTTCTTCTTATGGTATGTATAAAGTGATTACCGCCCTCACCGTACATATCACCGTCTCCACCCTCTGCAACTACACAAAGATTTTCATTGCCCAGCTTGATTCCGGTTGCGACGGGAAGCGCTCTGCCGTGAAGCACTCCGAACATATTCGCGTCTATGTAGTAGGGTGTCTTTGCCGCCTGCCCTATTCCCGAGACTATGACCAGACTATTTTTTTTCACTCCCAGCTCTTCGACGACCTCTTTGAGAAGTTTTAAAATACCAAAGTTACCACAACCCGCACACCAAGCAACATCGACATCTTCTTTATCAAATAGATGGCTCATAATATCTCCTTTATAGACTCTTCGATCATTGTGCTTAATTGATCTGCAAAGAAATTAAAACCGTTGGATTGTAATATCTGATCGTCTATTTTCACACTATGAAGTTTTAACTGATCTGCAAATGCTCCATCCGCATTATTCTCTACGACAATTATGTGAGAGAATTTCTCAAGAACACTCAACTGCTCTTTTGAGAGCGGATATACCCATGCAAAGTGTAGTTGTGCCAGACGAGGGTTTTTTAGGTTTAGCAGAGCTTCTGAGATGCTCCCTTTGGTCGAACCCCAGCCCACAATTGCTATGTCGCCGTCTCCAAACACTTCGGGCGCAACTGCCTCTTTTATAAGTTCGCTCTTTTTGCGGGCTCTTTTTACGACCATCTGCTCACGCATCTTGTAATCTTCTGTGATCTGCCCTCTCTCATCATGCTCATCACCGACCGAGCATATCAAACCCTCTCCAAGTCCCGGGATTCCCCTTGGACTGATGCCGTTTTGCGTATCCGCATAGCGTTCATACTCTTCTTCTGTC
Organism: Sulfurimonas sp.; assembly: GCF_032250635.1. Lineage (GTDB taxonomy): Bacteria > Campylobacterota > Campylobacteria > Campylobacterales > Sulfurimonadaceae > Sulfurimonas. The sequence goes on along the minus strand of NZ_JAVVFL010000037.1, from coordinate 9,980 downwards.
TTTACGATATATCTGCGTTGTTCATAAGATGCAAAATCAACATCTTCTATCATAGAGATAGAATCAGCCAAATATTGGTCACTCAGAACAACTACAGGAGTCTGAAAACGATCAGCCAGCTCAAATGCAAGATAACCGTACTCTACAGACTCCCTTAAAGAACCGGGTGCTAAAACCACGCGAGGAAACGGGCCGTGCCCCGAATGAGTCGCCATGTTCAAGTCACCCTGCTCACTTCTCGTAGGAAGTCCGGTAGCAGGACCAGGCCTTTGAGCAAGATATATAACGGCGGGAGTCTCTGTCATACCCGATAAGCTCAAGGCTTCACCCATAAGGGCAAAACCGCCGCCTGATGTTGTGGTCATCGCCCTTGCGCCTGAATACCATCCGCCAAGCACCATGTGCAGAGATGCTATCTCATCTTCACTCTGCTCTAGTGCTATATCAAACTCTTTTGACATCGCAGCCATAAAATTCAGCACTCCAGTTGAGGGAGACATCGGGTATGAGGTAACCATGTTGCATCCGCCTGTTAAAAAGCCAAATCCGCATGCCGTAGTCCCATCCATTAAGTGAAGTTTTTTTACAGCCTCTATATCAACTTTTGGCAGTTTGAATGTGGTTCTATTTTCTAATTTAAGAGCATCTTTGTAGCCCAATTCTGCCACCTCTATATTTGCCGCATCATCTTTAAAACGCTCAGATATAGTTTGCAGCAGAAAACTCTTATCGATACTCAAATATCCAAAAAGAAGACCTGCCATATAACTATTCGCATATTTCGAACTGCCAAACTTTTTTGCGCTCTCTCTCATTGCGACTAAAATAAGATTATCACCCTTTTCGCCGAATGTCTCATCTGCAAAGATTATGCTCTTTTGGCTCCATCTGGGCTGCATATGTTTTAGGGCATCTGCATCCAAAGCTATGGAGATATCAACCTCCCAGCATGGCGCTTGCATGGGAGCATCTGAAATTCTAATTAGAGTTGTATTGCTTCCGCCTCTGACTCTGGACATATACTCTTTTGTTGAAAAGATATAAAAACCGCTCTCTTTAAACGCATCGCTAAGCACCCTCTCAAGTGTGGCAATACCTGTTCCTGCCGCACCGCCTATTAAGATAGAGATACTATTAGAAACAGTTCGGTGAGGTACTATTTTCTCATCTTTGGCTACAGATATAGGCTCACTGCTCTCTTGCTCAAGAGTTTGGTATCTTCCATAACCCCAAGTGATTTTTCCGCCGTAATAACCAAGGATGATGACATTTAGACCTGTTACAAGTACAATGGCGTGGTAGAGCACTCCCTCAAACGAATATTCATACACTGCTTGCGGATTTTCATAGTAGATACCGATAGCGACAACTCCCAAAAGAAGAGTAATAGTTGAGACGATCAACTTTATGACAAATGCTCTGCGCATAGAAAAGTTGTAATTTACCCACCAGCTTAAAATCCCTGGAATCATCGCAACAAAACCCATGACCGTTGCAACGAAGAAAGTGTAAAATACTCCCAGAACATAAGCCTCATTTGGCGCCATTAAAAACAGCCCGTCCATACCTGCAGCAAAAAGATGTAAAGCGATTGGAAAGTGGACTATTGCGGGATGTGGATGATATTTTTTATACCAAGCGCTTAGTTTTGATTTTAAAGATTGATGAGAACTGCTCTGGTCTTCTTGAGTTTTTGCAGCATCTTCAAGTTTGGCAACAACAGGTAGTTCTTTAAAAACATCACTGCCGTGAGGTGCATTGGCGAGTTGAGCAGTTAGGTCTACTCCTGCAAAATGCATCCCCTCATGCTCACCTCCGCTCCAAAGAGGGCTATCGGTAACATCATATACAACATTTTTGTAAGCTATATAAGCTTTTGCACCATCTTTACCGTTGTATTGCTTAAGTTCGTCTATTGTCATGCAATATCCTTTCACTTAAATAAGTTAGCTATATATAGCGTCTGCTATACCTTATGACGGTGTTCTCTCATTCTCTTGCATGAAATCAACATAATCACACACCTCATTATTCTCATTGCACGGCTGACTATATTTGTTGCTCGGGTCAATTTGGGCATCTGCTAGATTATCGGATACAAACTTCCAATTTATGAGCTTCCACCAATTTTCAAGATAATCAGGTCTCGCATTGCGATAATCTATATAATATGCGTGCTCCCAGACATCACATGCTAGGAGTGCAACTTTATTGTGTGCTAATGGATTGTCGGCATTGGAGAGACCCTCTATTGAGAGCTTATTATCTTTACCCAGAACAAGCCAAACCCAGCCTGAGCCGAAAAAAGTGGCGGCTTTATCCAAAAATAATTTTTTAAACTCATCCATTGAGCCAAAATCTCTATCAATCATATCCGATAGTGCCACTGAGGGGCTGGATGCAGTGTTAGTGAGTCCATGCCAATAAAAATCGTGGTTATAGACCTGCGCCGCGTTGTTAAAAATTCCGCCTTGTGAATTTTTTATTATATACTCCAGCGACTTTCCTTCAAACTCACTCTCTTGTATAAGAGCATTTAGTTTATTCACATAAGCTGCGTGATGTTTGCCGTAATGGTAACTTATAGTCTCTGATGATATATATGGTTCTAGTGCCGTATCTTCATAAGGCAACTTCATCAATTCAAACTTCATTTTAAACTCCTGTAACTCATTAGATTCTAACATGACAATATCTTAAAAAAAATAATATATTGCTAATAATGCCATACTAATAAATAACCTTAACTTATCAAAAAGATTGATATGATTGGAGAGGAAAACAAGGTAACTTTTTATCTTAACTTATTTTGCTTATTCTTGATAGTTGAGAGTGTATGAGGATTTTACTTATATGTTAATCTATAAAGCAATATAAAATTATCAACTACTATATAGCTTGAAGCTTTCCGTTGTTTATAATAATCTCCCCGCTTAACTCATATTCAAAAACCTTGGCACCATATTTTGCTATAGCTTCATCATAAGTCGGGTTATTTCTGCAAAACTCTATAAAAGCATCCTCTTTTATCTCTTGCAAATTCTTTGACGCACAAAATTTTGCTACAAATGCATCTATATCATAAATCGTCTCAGCTTTTGCCTCTTCAAGAAGTCTGTTTGTTCCACCGCTCTCCCCTATGCGATGAGGCAGTACAAATATCTTCTTACCCATCTTTAGGGCAAATTCTACGCTTCTCATGGTTCCGCTCTCTGGCTCTGCCTCTGCGACAATGAGAACCTCTCCCAGAGCTACGACAAGCTCGTTTCTAACAACAAAGCTCCATGGCGTAGCGCGAAAACCTGCCTCAAATTGGCTAAGCAGAAGTCCGTTTTTTTCTATATCGTTTAAGAGATTTTTATTTACAGCGGGATAGCGCAAGTCTATGCCACACGGCAGCACCGCAATCGTATTTGCGCTTCCTGCACCCACATGTGCCGTTGCATCAATGCCCATCGCTCCTCCGCTTACAATGCAGGCGCCATGTTTTGCCAAAGATGATGAGAGTTTTTGAATACACAGACGAGAGTACTTTGTAGGTTTTCTGCTTCCGACGATTGAAACCTTTACCCTTTTTAAAAGTTCAATATCCCCATCATAGTAGAGTTCTTTTGGATAGTTCTTCATGGCTAAGAGCTCAGGAATACTCTCTTGAACTCTGCTCATATTTAGTAAAGCCTATCTACTAAAACCAATTCAACATCGGCAAAAAGCTTTTTTGATTCATTTATCGCTAAAATAGTATTTGAGTGAGGATGCCCGATTGCTATTGCGCTTCCGTGCTCTTTTGCATATGCAACCGCTTTTTTTATCTGCTCTTTTACATACTCTTTATCAAACTCATGATCTAAAAAAATGTCTCTGGATATATACTTTTTTCCGTAATTCTTCATAACGGCAGGCACTTTTGTCGAACCTATGGTTCTACTGTCTATAAAATTAATATTTTGTTTATCTAATGCATATATAAGCCTGTTGACTGCACCCTCATTCGAGGTAAACTTGCTACCGGTATGGTTGTTTATATGTTTTACATTGGGAAATAGTTTTTTTATCTCAGCAATTCTTTGCGTAATTGTCTCCTGAGAATCACCTACTTTAAGAGTAAATGGCTCCTCTTTTGCAAAGTTTTTTGCCTCCATCGGTAGATGCACCATATAAAAGCTCTCTTTTGAAGCTAACGTATGAGAGTTCGGTCTATTCTTACTTGGCGGCAAAAAAGACATTGTTATAGGTAGATTCAAACTCTTTATGGCATTTACGTGAGAGCGTACGCTTACATCATCAATAATAATGGCAAGTGTTGGTTTGTGCACTCCCTTGAGCGCCTCTTTTTTTGGTGGTTTAGGCAGAACATCGCCATCTACCTCGTGCGACGCATCCTCATATTCGCCGACACTCTCCTGCTCTTTAAGAGCTGCTTTGCTATCTTTTTTAAGCACCTCTTTAAGCCTGTCGCTAATATCTGACTCTTTGGTTTTAGCAGCTGACTCTTCAAGCTTTTTTAGCATAGAGAGCTTTTTATCCTCTTTTACTTTGGCTTTTTGTGCTATATCTTTTTTAGCACTATCGTATCCGACGTAATAACCAGCAATAAATGAGCCAAAAAGAACTGCCGTTAGGGCAAGAATCCAAGCTACATTTCTTAAAAATTTTGACTCTTTTTTAGGACTAGCCTTTTTTCTTCTTGGCATATACTCTCCATAAAATTATTGATAAAACTATATCCTAAAAAATTAAAATAGAAGTTATACATTGCAGATTGACATATTTTGAGCTCTTTAATGGTTTTAACTGCTTGGTTATTGTTTTTTTAAGTATCTTTTTTGTATAATCACGCGTTCCTTTCTCTTTGTATCGAATTGAAATTTTCGATATATATACATCCGAAAGGGAAACAAAAGCCTAACATCATTTAGTGATGGGCAAAATACCAAAGGGAGATTATACTCTATGAGAAATTACGAAAACCTAGTAATCGTAAAACCAACATTAACAGCAGAAGAGATTCAAGCTAGCATTGCTGCTATCGAAGAAGTTATCACTTCTAACGGCGGCGAAATTGCTGCAAGAGACGCTATGGGAATGAGAAAGTTAGCATACCCAATAGGAAAAAATGAGCGTGGTTATTTCCATGTTATTTATTATTCAGTTGCTCCTTCAGCAATCAGCGAAATTGAGAGACGTTTCCGTATCAATGAAGATCTTCTTCGTTTTGTGACTATCAAATATGACACAAACCGTGAAATAGCTGCGTGGAATCAGTTAGCTCAAAAAGCTAACAAAAAAGCTTTAGCGCCTGCAACAGAAGCTAAGACAGAAGATGTTGAAGTAGCGGTAGAAGCAGTAACAGAAGTAGCTGAAGCCTCAGCAGAGTAATTGTGGCTAACGCCTAAAAAAAACAAGGAAAATTCATGTACAACAAAGTTATTTTGGTTGGAAATCTAACTAGAGACATAGAACTTCGATACTCTCAAGGCGGAATGGCGATAGCAAATACTGCTATTGCAACGAGCCGCAAATTTACCGTAAACGGTGAAAAAAAAGAGGAAGTTTGTTTTGTGGATATTACATTCTTTGCAAGAAGCGCAGAGATTGCCAACCAGTACCTTAGAAAAGGGAGTAAAATCCTGGTAGAAGGTAGACTTAACTTTGATCAATGGGTAGATCAAAACGGACAGAAGCGCTCTAAGCACTCTGTTGTTGTAGAAACTATGCAGATGTTAGACTCCAAGGGGGATGCTCAAAATAGCGGCAATTATCCTCCGCAACAGAGTCAAACAGGGCAGCAAGGCGGCTATGCTTCTCAGCAGCCCCAAAGCTACCAGCAGCCGACTAACACGCAACAACAGCCCTCTTATGGACAAAATAAGCAGATGCCAAACAGCAACTCTATCCCTGAGATAGACATTGATGAAGATGAAATTCCGTTTTAGAAATAATATATAACAAAAGGAAGTACCATGGCAGAAAGAAGAAAGTATAAAAAAAGATACTGTAAGTATTGTGAAGCAAAAGTTGACTTCATGGATTATAAAGATGTAGGAGCACTTCGCTTCTCTCTTTCAGAAAGATATAAAATCATGCCACGTCGTTTAACAGGTAACTGTAAACGTCACCAAGACATGATCTCAACAGTTATTAAAAGAGCTCGTGCTGCGGCATTAGTTCCTTATACAGTAACTAGAAAAACAGTTGTAACTGCACCGTTCGAAAACCTAAAATAGGTTTAACGGTGCTTTTGCACCGCTTTTTATCCACGCAATTTTCTCACAAACAAACTCCCAATCAATTAAACGACAAAATGTTTAAATAACGCCAAAAACATTTTTAAATGCACATCTATATTTTAAAAATTTTAATGAACTTAGCCATAAAATAATCATAATATTGTATTTTGTCATATTTTTATCATTTAAATGAACATTTTTCGTGTTCGTTTAATTAGCTGATATCAAGCTGTTTTATATATAATGTTCGTTGAATAAATAGTTAGGTATAAATTAGGAGCATGTACATTGTATACAATCAAATTTGATCCTCCACCTGCTGGATACAGTGCAACTGAAGCCAGATCAGGAGAAAATGTTTCACTTATTACACGTCAATTCATCTCTTCTGAAGATGGTGATGAGTTTATAAATAGATTAGATGGTATTCCTACTCAAGTAATTAATTTACTGCCAAAGGATAAAAATATCCGCTCTTCTATGGTGGATAATATGCTTGCTATATTTTATAAAGATGGCAAGTGTGAAGTATTCCTAAATGAATTAAACCTTATTGCCAAAGCTCGCGTAAAAAAATCAATAAAAAAAGGTGATCCAGTTTATGAAGATGATTTTGCTGATATAATTTCACTAGAATTTGAAGATGTAGATATACCTAAAGATGTAGGTTATTTTGTCATCCTATCAAAAGGATGGCGAAAAGGTTTCTTTTTTGACTTTACACCAATAGTTAACAATGATTATATAATTGATTATGACATCTGGTCTAGCTTGGGACATTTCTATAACTACTTATTTTTTCAAGATTTGCATAAAATAAGTGATGCTGAATGGGAGAAGCTATTTGAAAAAAAATGGTTTCCATTTATTGGATTAAAAAAGAAAACAATTACTTCTCTTTTGAATTACATAAAAGCCAATTGGGATTGTGATGAATTATTATCTGATATAGCAATTGATATTGAAGAAGTATTACCTGAATTTATTGAAAAATGGAGTAGCTCACATATCTTTGCAGAACATATTGGGCTCCTTAAGCATGCCTTTGAAAGGTTTAAAGAGAAGGATTATATTAGTTCGACATCAATTCTTTTTCCTCGTATTGAAGGAGTTTTGAGGAGTATAAATCAATCTATTGATTGTGCACAAAACACTCAAAAAAAACTGGCGCAAGCACCAATGCAAATGTCACAAATACATAAAGATCGATACTCACGAATCTTACCTGCAAAGTTCAGTGATTACTTGAGTAAAATATATTTTGCTGATTTTGCTCCTGGAAAACCTGCTGATATATCACGAAATTCTGTTGGACATGGTGTAGCTAATTCAAGTGATTTTTCTCTTAAATCATCAATTATAGGATTTCTTGTTTTGGAACAAATTTTTTATCATAATCCAACAGATGAAGAAGAGAATAATGAAAAAACCTAACAAATCGTCGCACACCAATAAATGCCTTCAGGGCATTTATTGGTGAACTCAGCCGTTAAAATAACACCCCTATGAATGAAACTCCTCTTTTCCAATAAAGTTTTCTTGTTCTTATAATCATGAGACCGTGACAAAAAAATAACACCCCTGGAAAATAAAAATAACACCCCTGTGAATGAACCTCCACTTTTCTAATGAGGGCTTCTTGTTCTTATTGTCATGTGACCGTGACAAAGATAAGGGGTCAGGTAATACCAATAACTGATCTCCCATATAATTTAGGAATATTTTTTGCTACTTAAAAAATAAAAAGTAGTACTATGCACTATATTCTGACTCTTCTCTTGCTTACCTCTTATATATACGCAAAAACAACTGATTTTTCAATCATTATAGATGAGAAGTTCAACAACGCTTTGGTTGATGTGGCTGAGGATTATGACCGCTCTATATCTGCGGTTGGTTTTATAAAAGAGTACAAAGATAGCTCATCAAATGATTCTGCTACATACAGTAACGCTTTTGATTATCTCTCATCTTTATCAAATGCCCACGGTTCACAGATGCATCTTGTAAAAGTTGATAACAGTGCAAATATCTCGCTTAGAAAATCTATGAATCTCGCAAATTTCAATGAAGCGATTAGCCTTGTAAAGACTCCCGAGAATGGCTACTTTGTCGGAGGGCACACGCTTAGTGGCTCTTTAGTACTTCTAAAACTGGACTCTCGTGCAAACAAAATATTTGCGTCTGAGTTTGGAACACCAAACCAAGACAGGATGAGCAAGCTCGTTGGGCTTCGTGATGGCGGTGTTCTTGCAATAGGCTCTTCAGCGGCTTCACAAAACCAGAGCTATGATGTTTTTAGCAACGGTCTTGGCTTAAATGATATATATGTTGCTAGATTCTCACAAGAGGGCACAATGCTTTGGAGCAAAAGATACGGCTCTTATGGCGATGACACGGGTATTGACGCGGCAGAAGCGGATGACGGTTCAATTGTTGTTTTGGGCAAAGTAAACAAAGGGAAGCAAACGGGGGTCTCTCTTATGAGAATTACCGAGCATGGCGATAAGATCTGGCTCTATGAGAAGGTCGAAGAGAAGGGAATTTCTCCTCATAAAATCATCAAACTAAGAGATTCTGCATTTGTTGTGTCTCTCTCTCAAAAAGACGAGATGAACAAGGAGCAGATCAGGCTTCTAAAAGTTGATCTGCAAAAAAATATCTTGCAGGATAAGACTATCTATACTACCTATTCAAGTGTTTTAAAAGATATTGATGAGTACTCTGATGGCAGGCTTGCAGCCGTGGGTCATGTTCAAGACAGTTATGATACGGACGGGCTTGTAATGCTTCTTGATGCAAAGTTTTCCCTGCTGCTTCAGGAGCATTACGGCTCTGAGGATTTTGACTCTTTTCATGCACTTGATGTACTTCACGACTCTAAAATCGCAGTTGCCGGAGTGCACACAAACAAAGACTCTCAAGAGACGAACATGTGGCTCTTAAAACTAAACCGAGACCTCACAATGTCGCAAATATCAAACAGTGTAACAAATTTCTATGCACAGCTCTCAGAACTCTTCAAAGATGAGATTCAAGCAAATTCACTGACTCTAAGAGAGGATTTGTCTATCAATTTTAGCAGTGAAGGTTTGTACTTTGAGATTGGCGAATATGTGTTGACGAACCCTCAAAAAAAGTTTTTAGATAGCTTTGGCAAAAAACTTTTAACATTTTTATACAAAAACAAAGAGCATATAAAAGCACTTGAAATCAACGGTCACACATCAAGTGAATGGGGTACGAGTGATTTTTCAAGCGGTTACCTAAACAATGAGCGGTTATCCATGAACCGCTCGTTTGCAACACTTAGCCACATATTTAACAACCAAGATGAGAAAACAAAAAAGTGGCTCTCAGAAATTCTCAAAGGAAGCGGTCTTAGTTTTTCTAAAAAAATCATGCTCAATGAGGTTGAAGATAAAGAGAGATCAAGAAGAGTCACATTTAAGATTATCCTCTTTGGTAATTAGCCCTTAGATATCTTCACTATAAGCATTTGTTGCTCTAAAGTCTAAGCGCACTTTGTCTTGTTTTAGTTTTTTATAGAGTTTAAATTTAGCCTTCTCTAACTCATCGTCATCATAAGCAAACTCTGTTTTTATCGCATCATCGCTCATGCCGGCACTATCCATAGCAAAAAGTCTTAGCTCTTTTTTTGTAAGCTTTGCTTTAAGCACCGCGTAAAGAGCCTTGTCATCCTCTATCATGTCGACTAAAGCAAGTCTGCAATATTGCGCCAACATCTCT
>NZ_JAVVFL010000036.1:0-13229 GCF_032250635.1 Sulfurimonas sp. | reverse complement strand
TCTTCTTTATGAGGGAGTTGAGAAGATAGAGGAGTACCTCTTTCACAAAAAGGAGGAGGTCAAAAATGAGGAGCTTTTAAACTCAACAAAAGAGAACATATTGGAGATAGAGAAAGAGAAGATAAAATCAGCAATACTCACAGATTTTATACTCTCCATTGAAATAGTGGTTATTGCCCTTGCCGCAGTCTCTGACAAGCCTTTTTGGGTTCAGGTCTCTTCAACAATTTTTGTCGCGCTTTTGGCGACTGTTGGAGTTTACGGGCTTGTGGCTTTGATTGTGAGGATGGATAATGTCGGCTTTTGGCTAATAGGCAAAAAACAGATAAAAAGCGGTAATTTTCTCATAGGCGCTATGCCAAAGCTTATAAAAACTCTCACATTTGTCGGAACTTTTGCGATGATTTTAGTAGGCGGCGGAATACTATCTCATAAGATAGAGTTTTTTCACAACTACTATATTGATGCGCTTCCTGCTTTGGTTAATGATCTACTTTTAGGTTTAGTTATTGGTGCAGTTGTTTTGCCTGTTGTAAATATTATAAAGAAAATACTCAGTAGAGTTTAGGTTGGAGACCAAACTTTTTATAGTAGATATCTATCATCTTTTTTAGTGTTTCATCATCAAGAGAGTTTCTCTCTTTGATGCCAAACCTCTTTATGTACTCGGAGGGGAGAATGGATTTTTCGGCTATAGGCTCTTTGAGATACCCAAATATAGCCTCTTTAATTCTTTCTTCACTGCTGTACTTGAGGGTATATTTTTTCATAATAACATGAAATTTAAAATCACCCCCATGACAGTTTAGACAGTTTTTATCAAACTCCGAAGCATTTAAAAAAGTACAGAAGAGAATAAATATTGCAATTTTTTTTACCATCTCAGAGTCACCTTTGTCCCTTTGTTTGGTTTTGAGGCTATATCTATTTTCATACCGTACTCATCTGTTATGGATTTTACGATGCTGTAACCGATTCCAAATCCCCCTTGGGATTTATCAAACCTCAGGTATCTTGTAAATATTTTCTCCAGCTCCTCTTTGCTCATCCCTTTTCCCTCATCTTCTATGCTCAGGTGCGTCTCATCCAGAGAGATCCTTATTTTGGTCGCTTTGTTTGTGTATTTGATTGCATTTGAGAGGATGTTGTCTATTAGGCGCTCCATCTTTTGTCTGTCTGCCGTGAAATGGACACTCTCTTTTATATCTAAGAGAAACTCTATCTTTTTCATATTTGCCATATTCGCGAAGTACTCCACTCTTTGAAGAACTATCTGGGAGAGATTCAGATCTACATTTTGAAGCGATGTTTTGTGATTTAAAAGCAGATAGACTAAATCTTCATAAAGATTTGAGATACTTAATGATGCAATCTTTATGCGCTCTAACTTTCTTAATGTTTTTTCATCGCAGTTTGAGGAGTCGATGGTCTCTATATTTGTAAGTATCGCTGTGATGGGAGTGTTTAGCTCATGAGTGGTGTCTTTTATGAAATCATCAAGAAGCTTTATGTTGTCTCGAATGGGTTTTAAAACCAGATTTACAAGAAAAAAAGAGGTAATAATTGTAATAAACATAACGATAATTGCAATATAGATTAAATCACTAAGTATATTTATATCTTTAGTCTCTTTTTGCACGACAATATAAGCGGCGCCCATGTAGTATGGAGATAGAGGCGAGATAAGATATGATTTTGAATCTTTTATAAAGAAGTTGTTATCCAACTTTTTGACTTCCCCATTAAGAGTGCTAAAGATAAGATTTTTGTCTATGTCGTAAATGGCGCTTTTAAAATTCTCAAATCTAGGATACTCAAGTTTTTCGTCGTTCTCCTCGTGCAACAAAGAGAGCCTCTCTTCGACCTGAGTGGCGTATCTCTTTAAAATCTCTTTTTCGTCATTCATTAGTTGGTCTTGTTCGTAAAAATAGTAACCTGTAAAAAGAGTTGCGATCAAGAGCAGTGTGGAGCTAAGGTAGAGTCCCAAAACATAGATAATGCTTCTTTTCTCTCCACTATACAAGTTTGTATCCGAAATTTTTGATGCTTTGTATATGCTCTTTTCCTATATGTTTTCGCAAATTTTTTATATAGGTTCTTAGGCTCATATAGCTGTGGTTCTCGTTGAACTGCCAGACGTTTTGGTAGATGTTTTCAAAGCTAACGCACTCATTTTTATGCTTTAAAAGCAGTTTTAGCAATAGAAACTCTTTGTGACCCAATGCTATTTTTTCTTCCTCTTTTATAAGCTCGTTTGAGTAGAGGTTGAAATCTATGGTATCGTTTATTTTGATGAGCTGATCAAGTGTTTTATACTCCCGCTTAAGCAGAGCGTTTATTCTAAGAAGAAGCTCTTTGAGCGCAAATGGTTTTTTGATGTAGTCATCCGCACCGCTCTCATAGCCTGAGGATAAGTCGTTCATGCTATTTAGTGATGTTATAAAAATTGCGGGGGTTACGATGTCTGCACCTCTAAGCTCTTTTAAGAGTTTAAATCCGTTGATTTGGGGGACATTTACATCCAGTAAAAAGAGATCAAACCTTGCAGCATAGATAGCCTCTAGTGCCTCATCTCCATCATAGGCGCAAACCACGTCAAATCCCTCATCTTTGAGAAATTCTTCAACGGTTTGCGATAGATTAAGGTCATCTTCTAGATATAGAATTTTCATAAAAAATTATATCTAAATTAAGCATATATAGAAAAGCCTTCTCTCTCTGCTTCGTTTGTGTTTTTGTCGTCCAATATCTCAAGAAGTGTTTTTGTGTAATCTTCAGAACTCATGACAGACGCATCTACCTCTTTCATTTGAGTAACTGCTGCCGATCTCTCTTCTTTACTCATAGAGCTAAGTTGCTCTATCACGCTGTTTTTATCTTCGCTAGATAAATTTTGCATAATATCCTTCATGCCGCCTTGCCCATGACCACCGCCTGAGCCGTCCATTTTTCTCATCTGCATCTGCTGCGTCTGGCTTGTTGAAGTTACATCCATAATAAATTCCTTATTTTAGTTTTGTTTATGGTAACACCTCTTTGTGAAACAGGTGTGAAGAGGGTTTATAAAACTTTATCTTCATCTATTTCATGAAAAACTATGCCTCTGTTTTGTATTTTCATGATTTTGTCGCAATACGGAAGGATTCTTTCATCATGCGTAACTGTAATGATTGCCACGTTTTGCTCTATTGCGATTTTTTTGAGCATCTTTATAACGCTTACAGATCTCTCAGCATCGAGTGCGGCAGTAGGCTCATCCGCTAAAATAATCTCTGGATTGTTGGCTAACGCGCGTGCTATGGCGACTCTCTGATTTTGTCCGCCTGAGAGCTGAGAGGACATATTGTATGCTTTGTCGGCAATCTCAAGATACTCCAAAAGCTCCATCGCCTTTTTTTTCGCATCCGCTTCGCTTACTTTGTTGGCTTGGGGAAGAAGCGTAATATTTTCTAAAACATTTAAAAAAGGTATAAGGTAGTGGGCTTGAAAGATAAAACCGATTTTCTCTCTTCGGATGCGGCGGGTATCTTTTGCTATCCATTTGTCCTGATAAACCATGTTTTTGCCCAGCCATATCTCGCCGCTTGTGGGTTCAAGTACGCATCCTATCATCATCAGAAGTGTAGTTTTTCCCGCACCGCTTGGAGCAATGAGAGCGACGACTTCACCTTTTTGTATCTCAAATGATGCATTTTCTATAACTTTTACAAGATTTTCGTCTTTGCCGAAATTTTTGACCAGGTTTTTTACTTTTATGGCGCTTTGCTCGTTCATATCATCCTCCGATTGCCGCTGCAGGGTCGGCGCTTATAACTTTTTTGACACCCACAAAAGATGCTAATATGGAGGCTATAATGATTACGCCAAAGAGCGTCCAAGCATCAGGGATTTGAAGCACTACAAGTTTGGGGAATTTATCATAAACAAGGTGTGAAAAGATATTTCCAAATATAAATGCAAATACTCCAAGTAAAATAGTCTCTTTTACAATCATGGAGATAATAAGTGAGTTTGGGAGCCCCATAAGCTTCATTATGGCTATCTCTTTCATCTTCTCCAGCGTCATGGTGTAGATGATAAGTGCTATGATTATGGTTGAGACGACAACAAGGATCACGGTAAAGAGTCCTATCTGTTTTGAAGATTTCTCAATAAGGTTTTTAGTGAGTATCTCTTTTTGCTGTGCGGCGGTATAGACGCTTTTGTGCTGCCATTTTCGTATATCCTTGGCTACTTCATCTATGTTATACCCGCTCTTCACCGTTGCAACAATCGTATTTACCAAAAAAGAGTCTGAGCTTTGAACTCCTCTGGCGATATTGTTTTGAATCTCTTTGTTTGAGTATAAAAACTGCAGCTCCTGCGCATCTTTGAGGCTAATATATACAAGAGGATCGCCGCCGTTTGAGACGGTATTGTGCGTAATGCCCACAACGGTATAAAAGTTGCGCCCAAGCTCTATTTTCTCGCTAAGTTTAAAGCCAGTCTTGTCGGTCACTACTATCTCATAATGGTCGCTCTTCAACTCACGCCCTTTTATCAATCTTTTTTGATTTATGGGATTTATCGCTCCATAGATATCATACCCGACGGCTACGACTCGAACTGGTTTTTCGCGGTGAGGAAGCTGAATATTTTGAAAGGTCATAGCTTCGCTTTTCTCAACTCCCTGCATAACATAGATGATGTTTTTGAGGTCTTCATGTACTCTTGAAGACTCCGCAAACGGTCCCATGGTATTCTCCTGAACTATCCATAGATCAGCACTTATGTCATCAAGCAAAATCTCCGCCTCAACCATCATACCGCGGTAAACTCCAATCATGATAAGAACGATCCCAAGCAGCATTCCCACTCCCATGGCTGTCACTATGAACTTGCCAAGAGTGTGTTTTATATCTCTAGCGGCTAAATTTATCATCTATATATCTTCATTCCATCGCTTAGGGGTTTGTTGCCGCCGTTGTAGAGAAGCAGTTCGCTCTGTTGGTTTATGCCCGAAGAGACGGCAGCCTCTTCATCGTTTTGTGCCAATATAGAAATCTCTTGAAAATAGGCATTCTCACCTTTTGCTATCCAAACTCCTTTTTTTCCACTCTTTGTAATAACCAAACTAAGTGGAATTTTTAGAGCGTTTTCATACTTTGCGACTTCAATCTTTACTTCAGCCTGTTCGTTGATATAAAAATTGGTAACAACCGTGTCAAAACCTATCGCAATCTCTCTCTCAAGTGTAACAAGATTGCTCATGGCAACGATTCTCTGTACGGTTCCGCTAAGCTCACTCTCTGGCTTTGAACGGAGTCTTATAGAGGCTTTTTGCCCCAATTTTATTCTCTGGGCTACTCTCTCATCTACGTTTGCTTTTACCCAGAGTGTTTTTTGGTCGACTATTTTAAAGATAGGAGTGGAGGGCAGAACATATTGCGCCGCTTCCGCCTCCTTAGTCACGATATAGCCGTCCGTGGGTGAGTAGATTTTAAGACGCCCTATCTTTTCTTCAACTGCTTCTATGCTCTTCTTTTGGCGCAGCTTCTCAGACGTTGCAGAAGCTATCTGCGCTTTTGAAGCGTCAATTTGCGCATTGATATTTTGAAGGTCGCTCTTTGCTTTGTCATACTCCGCTTGCGTAGCAAATTTCTGCTCCATAAGTTTTTTGTAGCGCTCATACGTTGTTTGTAGAAGCACCTTTTGCGCTTCAAGACTTTTCAGTGCGCTTTTAGCGGCATCGACTTCGTGTCTTGCTTTTTGCTCTAAGAGTTTTGCTTCATCAAGAAGCATAGGAAGCTCAACCGGGTCAATGCTTAAGAGAAGCGCACCTTTTTTTACCCACATTCCCTCATCAAAGTAGATATTTTCTATCTTTCCGCCGCTTTGCGCGGTGATAGTGTATATGTTTTTGGCATCCACATTTCCTATGCCTCTAACAGTCACATGAAGGTCACCGATAGTCGGTTTGGTCATTGCAAAGGTTGATTTTACAACATACACTTTATTGTAAAAAAAGAGTCCCCCGAGGGCTATTAAAAGCGTAATTGCAAAATATTTTATATATTTGTTCATCTAAGTTCTCCTTGTAGATACTCAAGTCTGTTTATTGTGTTGTTTATGGCAAATTTGGCTTCAAGAAGTCCAAGCTCGGCGTAAAGATGCACAGATGCCGCATCAAGAACTTCTATGTAGGTGGATAGCCCCTCTTTATATCTTGCTTCTACTATTTTTCTTGTAGCTATCGCCGACTCTATAAGCGCCTCTTTTGCTTTCTTTGTGTGTCTGTATCTCTCTAAATCTATAAGCAGATTTGCTGTCTCCTCTTTTAGAAGAAGTTTTTGTGCATTGTAGGACTCTTTTGCCATCTCCTTTGAGATTTTAGCCTGCTGTGATTGTGCGCTAATTCTGCCGCCGCTGTAGATTGGGATGCTTAGCATTACGCCGACAAGCGAAGTGTCGTACTCATTAAGAGTGTCTTGATATGCATAAGATGCAAAGGCATCGATTGAGCCATAGTTTGCAGCTTTTGCTGCTTTATAGAGCAGGGCATCTCTTTGTATCTCCTCCTGTGAGCTCTTAAGCGAAAAGTTCTTTTCTAAAATATCTTGGGTAAGCTCTTTGCCGTTTTGCTCTTTTGGCGGAGTGCTCTCTTTTAAAGTAGTCCCGGCATCTATCTTCTCTCCCATGTAAAGAGAGAGCGTTGAGAGCGCTTTGTTTAGGTCTGCCTGTGTCACGGCTAGTGAATCTTGGGCAATATAGAGCGCGCTCAGTATACTTGAAGCATCCGCCTCTGTCTTCAACCCCTCTTTAACAAGGGCAAGTGCCTGTTTGTAGAGCTCCTCTTTTGCATGGATATCTTTTTCTATTATTTCGAGAGCTTTTGTTTGGAGAAGCGCTAAGTTGTAGTAGTTTTTTACGTTATATATAAGAAGGGCTTTTGCATCCTCAAGAGTAAAATCGGCTCTATTTTGCTCTTTTTCGTACGCTTTTATGGTTGAGGTTGTCTTCTGGAAATCATATATTTTTTGATTTAGTGAGGCGCTTACCTTCCAGCTGTCATCTTCGATGGTATTAAACTGACCGTTTTGAGGCATTACAAAGGTGTTGATGGGATTATACTCAGCGCCTAGGTTTATTTGCGGGAGATAGTCCGCTTTTGCGATATCTACATAACTTTTGCTTTTTGCAACATTTAGGGAGAGCTTTTTAATATCGGGATGGTTTTTCAGAGCCTTGTCAACGCACTCATCAAGCGTTAGTTCTCTGGCACTTAAAACAGAGAGAAAAAGATAAAAACATAGAAACAGAAATTTTTTCATAACAAGAGACTCTTCTTTCTTCATATATTTTAAATTGTAATAACTATTATAAATCAGATATGTGAAATATGTGTGAAGCGCCTATGGTAATCTTCACTAAAAAGCGAGTTATCAACCTTCATAGGTTACTATATCAGAAATATATTGTAAAAAGTTTAGTTTATGAAAAATATGATTTATAAGTCAAGTGCCGGAGATTTGGATTTAAGTAAAATAACGCGGCTCTATCCTGCAGTCGTTGTTGACTTAAACGGCGAGGTCGCAGAGATGAGTCTGGAGTGGGCGGAGCTTTACGGTGATAAAGTAAAGCTTAAATCTTACATTTTAGTTTTTGATTTTACGCCCGCACATGAAGAGAAAAAAGAGAAAATTACTCTGGAATTTGAGACGAAAGAGGAGCTTATAACATCCATGCAAGAGGTGTCAAAATTTTTTCAAAACTAATCTCGCGTGATACGCACAGGGTCTTCTCTATCGCAATCCCCGCGGCACTTAAACATCTTGTAGATATTCTTCAGATTCTTGTAGATATGATTATGGTCGGGATGGTAAGTGTCTCGGCACTTGCTGCTGTGGGCATGAGTATGCAGTTTATGATGATTATCAATGTGCTTATGACGCTCTATGTTGTCGGCGGAAATGCGTTGATATCGCGATTTATCGGACAGGGAAGAAAAAGAAGGGCTTCTGCGCTTCTCTATTCGCTTGGGATTTTTGCGGCTGTTTTATCTGTTTTTGTCTCCATCGGCGGCTACGCAGGTAGTGAGTATATTTATACGCTTATGGGCGCAAAAGAGGATGTTGTAGAGCAGGGCGCACTCTACTTTAAGATAATCTCTCTGGGCATCGTGTTTATCTTTATTGACACGCTTTTATATAACGCACTCTCAGCCGCAGGAGATACGAAAAACTCTCTCTACATCAAACTTGTCTCTACGGCCATCAACGCTTTTTTAAACTATGTTCTTATCTTTGGACACTTTGGTTTTGAGGCGATGGGAATAGAGGGAGCGGCGTACGCAACCGTAATCTCCTACTGTTTTAATGTTTTTGCCTACTTTATTCTCATAAAAAAGCCCTATAGCAAGCTCAATATCATCCCTATCATAAGAGTAAAAGATCTAATCAGAGTCTGGCATGTAGGATGGAGTGCAGCGCTTGATCGCGGAATATCAAGCATCTCATTTCTCTTTTTTGTAGCCATTATTGCTGCATACGGAACAGCGGAGCTTGCAGGGTATCAAGTCGGACTTCGCATAGAGGGCATCGCTTTTATGCCCGGTTTTGGTTTTGCCATAGCCGCAACGGCGCTTGTTGGTCAGAGTTTGGGTGCAAAAAACGAAGAGCGAGCCTACAATATGGGTATCATAAGCGGGCGAATAGCCTATGTGTTTATGGGGAGTGTCGGCATTTTTCTTATTCTTTTTCCTGAATATTTAGTCAGTTTTTTTACAAAAGATGCCGCTACGATTGCAGTGGCTTCATACTACCTTATACTGGTGGGTTTGGCTCAAATCCCGCTTGCCATTATGTTCGTCTACTCGGGAGCATTAAGAGGAGCGGGAGCAACAAAAATCACACTAAAGATCAACGTGCTCTCACTTTGGTTATTTCGGGTTATACCATCTTATATAGCCTATAAAATGGGTTATGGAATTGTTGCAATTTTTGTGATTATGAATGTAGAGACGCTTATAAAAGGGCTAGTATATGTCTATATTTATAAGAAGAGAAGTTGGCTTCATACAAGGGTGTAGAGGGTAGAAGAGTTATCTTCTACCGCCACCGCCTGATCCACCTGCCGAACCGTTGTTCATTGAACCTCCACTATTCATAGAGCCGTCTTGTGCACCGTTTTTGTTCTGATTTTCATATCTGTATTGGTTCTTTTTTTCCTGCTTCTCTTTGTTTCTTTCCTGATTCATCTCGCCAGACCCGGTCTCTTTTTGCATCTGTTGCATTTTTTGCTCATGAGTCTGAAGACTCTCCTCCGCAATAGATAGTGTTGCAAAAAGTGCAACTGCCAGTAAAATCTTTTTCATCGTCTATCCTTTTGTTTTTAGTCCTAGAAGTATTATATAAAAGTGTTAGCGATATATAAGTAAAAGTAAAAAAAATATGAAAAAAGATTGAAGCTTTAAGATGAAAAAGATACAATAGTCTTCAAATTATATAGAGCGAGAACGGTATGAGTATTCCTTGTAAGACAAGACGAAACACCCTGATTCTAACTTCAATTGTCTTTGGAGTTGCATTGTCAGTTGTTTATCTATTTTTAAATTATGAACTAAACAACTCGATAGATAGGCAGTTTCAAAAGGTTGCATCTTCTGCTAAAAATCTCTTTGAGATAAATCTTGAGCATGACAAAATAGAACTGGAACTCAAGCTTGATAAGCTTATATCTTCAAAAGGTCTGGCAAAAGCTGTTTCCGGTAGAGATCATAAAAACATAGCCTCAATAGTCTTGCCGCTCTACAATGAACTAAAACTGACTCAAGATTCAGTAAATATCCTTACTTTTCGCTCTAACGACGGAACAACGCTCTATAGGGCACATAAGCCTGAATATTTCGGTGATATGTTAAATAAAAAAAGAACTCTCATAGTAGACACAAATACTCTGCAGCGATCATTTAGCGGTTTTGAAGTCGGCAATCTTGAGATGACATACCGCATAACAAAACCGATTTTTTATAATGAGGTTTATGTGGGAAATGTTGAGCTTGGAGTATCTCCCGATAATTTTTTAAAAAGTTTAAGCTCCATATTTAAAGCAGACATAGGTGTTGCTATAAACAGGTCGCTGCTTGATATTATGCTAAGCAAAGAGGGTGTTGTAGTAGATGAAAACTATATCTATATTAAAGGCAGCGAAAAACTAAAGACCCATTTACAGCATGAGCATAAGGAGGATGCAGAGCTCTATAAAGTAGATATGAGCATCCCTCTAAAGAATCATCTCTCGCAGACGCTAGGCTATTTGGTTGTTGGCTATGATATGTCGGCAGTCGCAAAAAAAGATAAGGAGTTTATGCAGCATCTATTTTTTATGATTGTTATAATCATGCTTACTTTAGGAATTATTCACCACTTTGGTTTTAGCAAAATGCTTAATCACTTCTCAAAACAGGTCTATACCGACCACTTGACAGCTCTTTTAAACAGGCATGCATTAAACGACAATCTCTTTTCCCAAAAAAACAAAGTACTTATTTTGAGCAATATAAAAGAGTTTAGCCTTATTAACGAACTTTACGGAGTTGATGTGGGCAATGAGATACTTATTAGAGCCGCTGAAGCGTTTGACGAGTTTGCAAAAAAACATAAGTTTGACGCATACAGAATATCTTCGGATGAGTTTGTTCTTCTTAAAAAAGAGGATGATTTTGATAGTGATGAGTATTGTAAAATAATCGAGGAGCTTCATGCTAAGATAAACTCTCTTAAGATCTTTGCAGCAGGGGTTGAAGAGGTTATCACTATTGAAATATATTCGGGTATAGCCTTTAACGACAAGCATCCGCTTGAAGATGCTCAGATGGCGATTAAAAAAGCCAAAAAACAGTTATTGCCTTATCTTATGTATTCGCCAAAAGTTGATACAAAAGAGTACTCACAAAATGTTATGAGAGTTAAGCGCTGTATAAAATATGCGCTAGAGCATAAAAATGTGATTCCATTTTTTCAGCCTATAACAAACAGAGATGGGGAAGTTATAAAATATGAGGCTTTGGTCAGAATAGTCGAGTTTGACGATGGAGAAAAAAAGATTTTACCTCCGTGCGATTTTTTGGATATATCTATGAGCAGCGGTCTGTATATAAAAATAGCAAAAGAGATGCTGGTGCAAAGCCTATCACTCTTTGCTCAAAGAAGCGAAAAGATAGCAATAAATTTTCTGCCTAACGATTTTTTCAATTCATCAATGATGGATACTTTGGTTGAGCAGATTAAAAAGTTTGACTCTCCTCAAAGAGTAGTTGTTGAGATAACAGAACAGGAGGGTGTAGAGAACTTTGAGATGTTGAGAAAAGCTGTTGAAAAATTGCGTGAGATGGGTGTGCAAATTGCCATAGATGATTTTGGAAGCGGCTACGCAAACTACGCCCATGTGCTAGAGATAAAGCCTGATTATATAAAAATTGACGGCTCGCTTATACAAAATATACTAACCGAGAACGATTCTAAGATACTGGTTAAAAGCATAGTGCGATTTGCAAAAGACCTAAACATTACCACCGTAGCAGAGTTTGTTGAAAACGAAGAGATATTTGAACTACTCAAAGAGTACGGCGTAGATGAGTTTCAGGGGTACTATTTTGGTCGCCCGAGTGATTTGATTACACCCAGTTATCAAGCCTAAGCTCTTTGACCCTTTGAAACTCTTTTGTGTTGTTTGTAACCAGCTTCATATTGCATGAGAGTGCATGAGCTGCTATCATCATATCAAGCCCACCTATGATTTGCCCTCTTTTTTCCAAATCTGCTCTTATTTTCCCATAGGCAATAGAGGCTTTCATACCATATTCTAAGATATCGAAAGGTTTTAGAAAATGCTCAAGCGCCAAGAGATTTTTTTCCACATGTTCACTTTTATAAACACCGGAGTATAGCTCACTGACCGTAATGCTCGAGAGGACTACATCTCCTATATCAAACTCTTTAAGCTTTTCTCTGACACCTTGAGGCTTGTTTTTGATAATATAGATACAGATGTTGGTATCTAGCATCTGTTTTTTCAAAAGAAATTCTCTCTTTTTTGAGTTGGCTGTACTCTTGTTTGCATAAAATCGTCCGAAAATTCATCAAGTCTGTCAAACATATGATCCCATACGCTTTTGTCATTTTTTGGCATCAAAATCACGCCATCTTCAACCCTCTTTATAAAAAGCTCCTCTGGTTTTCAAACCTAAACTCTTTTGGCAATCTTACCGCTTGGCTCTGACCATTTTTAAACAGTTTTGCTACAGCGCCCATGGTATCTCCCTTTAAGTATATATTTTAAAGTATATACTATTATTGTTTTGTCAATTAGCCTTTTGATAATTTTTATCTCAAGTTTTTCTTATGTTATAATACAGATAATTATTTAGCGAGGTGTACACAATGCATACTATTAAACTTCAAGTACAAGATACCATCTATTCGCATATTATGTTTTTTTTAAAAAATCTTAATTCTAAAGAGTTGCAAATCATAGAAGATAAAGAGATACAAAAATATGAAGAGAGTAAGGAAATTCAAGCATTTTCAAACCACTCTGCAAATCTGGTAAATGAGTGGAGAGACGATAGCGAGGATGAAGTGTGGAGATAAAACAATCAGAGGTAGTTTTGTGTGAGTTTTATTTCAGCGACTTACAACAATCAAAAAATAGACCTGTCTTAGTTTTTAAAGACAATTTGCCTCATAATGACTTTATAGCAATCCCCATCAGCAGCAAAATCCAAAACATGCAAGACGATGAAATCATCATGGGCGATGCAGATTTTATAGACGGCACCATTCCAAAAACTTCAAAATTAATGTTAAGAAAAACATTCGTGGTATCTAAAGATGTTGTTCTAAAAAGATATGGCACACTCAGCAAAGAGAGTTTTAAAAAGTATCAAGAGCTGTTTTGCAGCTATTTTCATTGTCATAAATAACATATCAAGTTAAGATTTTTATCTCTTCACCTCAAACTTCTCTTTTAGCTCTTTGAGCTCATTTAGGTTTTTCTCAGACTTCTCTATCAACTCATCAAACGCTAAGCCTTGCATAACTGTTTTGTAAAGGTTTGGCTTGAACTTTTCCCAATTATAAAGAGTTTTTATATCTACATTTAAATATCCAGCAATATCTCTCTTTGTCATAAATACCCTTCGTATAATATATTTATCAACCAAATAGTTAAAATATGGTTGTGTGTTCTTA
>NZ_JAVVFL010000251.1:0-2283 GCF_032250635.1 Sulfurimonas sp. | reverse complement strand
GTTAAACACCTTATAATTCTCGAAAAACCAAGTTTTTCGTAGCTTTAGGGGGTTGTAGGGACCTTGGTCCCTGCCACTAAAACGGACGCGTTCGTTTTAGTGCGTAACATCATAAAAGGGCAAAATATGCAGCAGCATCAGAGCTTAAAAGAGCACTATAAGTTTACAAAAGAGGAGGCTCTAATCTTAAAAGAGCTTCAACCTAGAATGGAGGAGCTTTCAAACAGATTTATAGAGGAGTTTTATGACTATATCTGGGGGTTTGGGTCAACTGCAAAGTTTTTGAAAAATCAAAAGATTATTGATTATCACAGAACAAAGATAAAAGCATGGTTTGTAAATCTTTTTTGCGGAAAATATGATCTTGAATATTTTACATATCTCTACAAAATAGGAGAGATACATGTACGCATCGGGCTTCCTACACACTACGTCAACTCTGCATTTACTTTTGTAAGAACCTTTGTCATTAAAAACCTTCATGAGAATTGCCAAGATGATAGACGAAGCATGATGGAGATAGACGCAGTAGAAAAGATCATAGATATAAATCTAGATACACTTACCAGCTCATACAGAGAGGAGGAACTTGGAAAGTTCCTCTCAATGTCAAAATTTGAAAAAACAGTTCTCTCCGGTCTTAAAAGATTTAACTCTTATGTAAACTTTTTTCTAGCCGGTTCATTGGCGCTTGTAGCATTTTTTGCCATAGGACTTTTTGGATACGATATATATCTTCTCTTTTTTTCAGATATAGGGATAGAGAAGGGTATTTTAACCGTTCTAGGAAGTCTGCTTGTTCTTTGGGCGGCAATAGAGCTCATTCATGAAGAGATAGAGCATCTTCAAGGCAAAGGTTTTGCCATCGGAGCGTTTATTATGCTTGCTATGGCGGCTCTTATACGTAAAGTGCTTATCTACTCTCTCTCATCAGAGAGCGGCAAAGAGCTTTTGGTAATAGGCGCTGTTATAGTGGCACTTGCAGTCTCTTACTGGCTGGTAGGCGCAAAAAAAATAGTTGGAGTTAGTACCAATAAAGTGGATAGTGCCTTTTAGAGTTGCTCGAGAGATTGTTTATGATGAGTGCTATAAGGAGCATTATAAGCGCTCCTGCAGCAATAGGTGTTATTGGGTAGAACCATCCAATAGATCTTATCTCTTCGCTTCCTATAATATAAATAAGCGCCGTTGCACCGCCCGGAGGGTGCATGGTTAGAGTGAAGTGCATTATTAAAACGGAGAGAGAGACGCTCAGAGCACAAAGGAGTTCAATTTCTAGTGAATCTCCGAAAAATTTTACTAAAAAAACAGAAAGTAATGCAGAGAGTATGTGACCGCCAAGCAGGTTTCTAGGCTGTGAAAAAGCGGCATCAGGCGCACCGTAGACAAGTACTGCCGAAGCCCCGAAAGAACCAAGCAGAAAGAAACCGTCCTGAGGCGAAAAATATTGACTAAACAAAGAGAGCAGGTAGATGCTTACAAAAGCGCCAAGAGTCGACCAAAGTATCTTGCTTATCGGTTTTCTTACAGGACGTCTCTCTTTTGATCGCATTCTTGCAAAGTATTTTTTCAAACGCCACTCACTTGTAAATTAAATTTGACGTATGATAAGCATTTTCTAAGTAAGTTTTGTTGATATATATCAACTTTGTATTTTTATTCTTGAGGCTCGTTATGGTACCAAAACGGTTCGTTTTTCGGCTCTCTTAGCTTTGCTCTTCCTTCAAGTGAAGCTTTAAACTGTTCCCCTAAAACTGGGCATTTTATGGCTTGAAGTGTCACTTCTTTGTCACTAAGAGGGTCTACGATAACTCTGTTTAGTGCCTCTATGCTAAGTTCTGGGTAGACTCTTTTTACAAGAATAACCTCGTCGCCCTTTTTGACCTCTCCCTCTTGGACTACTCTTGCATACCATCCGGTTAAACCGTTATTGTAGATAATGCCAGTCATGGGCTTAGTAGCAGTATTTGCAGAGAGTTTCCAACATGGCTGTCTTGGTTGAGATACTTCAAAAGTAGCCTCTCCAACTTTAAGAATGTCGCCAACACAGATACCCGCTTCATCAATTTCATCGACTAAAAGGTTTTCTCCATAGTGTGCCATGTCGTTATACTCAAAGCTATTGCCGCTTAGTTTATTTAGTTTTTCGTATGTTTTGCTAGAGAAAAAAAGCACCGCTTTTGTCTCTCCGCCGTGATGGATAAGGTCTGCAACTTCATCTCCATGAAAGCCTGTTTTTGTCATAAATGCTTTATCTAGAGGGTACTTTTTTATGCCAGATTC
>NZ_JAVVFL010000035.1:0-13341 GCF_032250635.1 Sulfurimonas sp. | reverse complement strand
AACAGAGTAAAGATAACTTTTGAAAATCAGAAACAGAACCATACAATAGAGAAGTCGATTTTTATTCCAAAATATCCTATTGAGTTCGATATTATAAAAGATTGATTTAGTGAGTAAGTGAAGTTTTACAGAAAAGGTCTAGAACCTTTTCTGCGCTATTTTGGAGTTTATACGGCTTTAATTTTAACACCATATTTCTCTTCAGCTACGCTACGATCCTCAAGATGGTAGTTTTTAATCTCATTGAAGTTTAGGTATTTATAAACATCAGCTTCTTTTCCAGCAAGCTTTGAAGGTACAATACTCATATACTCCTCTACCGTAGGAATTCTGCCCAACTTAGAACATACCGCTGCAAGTTCAGCAGAACCAAGATAAACCTGAGTACCTTTACCTAAACGGTTGTCAAAGTTACGAGTAGATGTAGAGAAAACTGTCGAGCCAGGACGAGCACTTGCCTGATTACCCATACAAAGTGAACAGCCAGGTACCTCAGTTTGTGCATCTATGGATTTAAAAACATCATAGTACCCTTCGTTGATTAGCTGTTGCTCATCCATACGAGTAGGCGGAACTATCCAGAATTTCTCAACTGCAACATTGCCTTCACCGCGCATAACTTCGCCGGCAGCACGATAGTGACCTATGTTAGTCATACAAGAACCGAGGAATACTTCATCGATTTTCTCGCCTGCAACTTCACTTAAAAGTTTAACATTGTCAGGATCGTTCGGACAAGCAACTATCGGCTCTGTTATTTCATTAAGGTCGATCTCTATAACCGCTGCATACTCTGCATCAGCATCAGGCTGCATTAATGAAGGCTTGCTTAACCACTCTTTCATTTTATCTGCACGGCGCTGCAAAGTACGAGCATCTTGATAGCCATCAGCAATCATCGCTTCGATAAGTGCGACATTTGACTTTAGGTATTCAACAACCGGCGCTTCATTTAAAAGTACTGTACATGCAGCAGCAGAACGCTCTGCAGAAGCATCTGAAAGTTCAAATGCCTGCTCTGCTTTAAGATTAGGAAGACCTTCGATCTCTAAAATACGTCCGTTGAAAATGTTCTTCTTGCCTTTTTTCTCAACAGTCAAAAGACCCTCTTTGATCGCATAATAAGGAATAGCGTTTACAAGGTCACGAAGTGTGATACCCGGCTGCAATTCGCCTTTAAATCTAACAAGCACAGACTCAGGCATAGTAAGAGGCATAGAACCTGTAACCGCAGCAAAAGCGACGATTCCCGATCCACCAGGAAAAGAGATACCGATAGGGAAACGTGTGTGGCTATCTGCACCTGTTCCTACCGTATCAGGAAGAGTCAAACGGTTTAACCACGAGTGGATAACTCCATCACCAGGACGAAGTGCAACACCTGAGCGCTTAGAGATAAAATCAGGAAGCGTATGATGCATTACAACGTCTGAAGGCTTTGGATACGCTGCGGTGTGACAAAATGACTGCATAACCAAGTCAGCACTAAAACCAAGTGCAGCAAGCTCTACAACTTCGTCTCTTGTCATTGGTCCAGTTGTATCTTGGCTTCCAACAGTTGAAGTTACCGGCTCAACATACATATCAGGACGAACTCCTTCCATGCCGCAAGCACGGCCTACCATCTTTTGAGCAAGAGTGTAGCCCTTACCACTATCTGCAGGCTGATCTGCGGTTAGGAAGACATCAAAAGCTCCCATACCAAGAACGCCGCGCGCCTTAGCAGTTAAACCGCGACCGATGATAAGCGGAATACGACCGCCTGCTCTAACTTCATCCGTAATTGTGTTTGGGTTTAGTTTAAACGTAGCGATACATTGACCATCTTTATGAGCCTCGCCCTTATATGGATAGATAGTAACAACGTCACCGCTCTCCATCTGAGTAACATCAAGCTCTAAAGGCAGCGCGCCTGAATCTTCACATGTAGCAAAAAAGATAGGAGCAATAATTCCGCCAAGAACAACACCACCGGTGCGCTTGTTTGGAACACCGGGGATATCTTCGCCCATGTGCCACTGAACAGAGTTAACACCTGACTTTCTTGAGCTTCCCGTTCCTACAACGTCGCCGACGTAAGCAATAGGATTGCCTTTTTCTTTTAGTTTTTTGATAGTGTTAATCGGGTCATCCATCTTTGAAACAAGCATAGAATTTGCATGAAGTGGGATATCTGAACGGGTAAACGCTTCTGAAGCAGGTGAAAGGTCATCTGTATTTGTCTCTCCCGGAACTTTAAAAACAGTAACAGTAATCTCATCGGCTAATGCCGGCTTTGAAGTAAACCACTCAGCATTTGCCCATGAAGTCATAACCTCCGTAGCGTGTGCATTTCCGGCTTTATGAAGCTCTTCTACATCATTGAATGCATCATACACAAGAAGAGTATGCTTAAGAGCCTCTTTTGCAGTTTCAACAACTTCAGAGTTTTTTGAAGTAAGCGCATCAACTAAAGGTTTTACATTGTATCCGCCAAGCATCATGCCCATAATTTTCGCGGCATGTGCAGGTGAAATAGCCTTAACGCTGATTTTTTCAGAAGCAACATCATTTAAAAATGCCGCTTTTACATACGCAGCATCATCAACACCCGGCGAAACACGGTTTGTAAGAAGATCTATATTCTGATCCATATCGCCTTCACCGGCTTTAATCATCTCAACTAATGCAGCAGTTTGTTTAGCAGAAAGTGGAAGTGGTGGAACACCAAGTGCCTCTCTTTCAGCTATATGCGCTCTATACTCTTCTATAAATGCCATTGTTATTCCTATTTGTAAATTTATGAGTGATTATAACTAAATATGTAAACAGTAAAACACTAGTGTTACGAAACTAAACAAAAGCAGCAAATATTATTTAAAATATGTTTAATTTAGTAACACTATAGATTTCTAAACTTTAGCTCGGCATCTATTGTATCTCTATTTTTACCGCTGTAGTTACTTTTTAACCACAAGAGGTACGAATCCGGCAGTTCTGAATAATCTAAACCTTTATATCTACCAAATTCTATCCTTCCTTTTTTCTTTTGTGGTAATAAAATATTTTCTTCGCAAATAGCATTAATATTGACATGCTTTAATAAAAAAACAAAATCATTGAATTCTAAATTTTTGGGAACAAAAAAAGTATATGTATTAAAATCAAAAAGACCATTTCTAATACTTACAAATGTCTCTATTATTTGTATTTCAGGAACTGTAAGCTGCTCTAAATTTTTTACATAGACACTAAAAGAGTTGTGAAGTTTTGTAAAAATAAAGTGCGGCTTAGTGCTCATTATAAGATTTCACGAATCCCTTTGGAGTTTGGGGATGACAAAATACCCTCGCCTTCTAGCTGTTCTATAAGTCTGGCAGACTTGTTATAACCTATTTGGAGTTTTCTCTGTAGGTACGATATAGAGGTTTTTCTATCTGATAGAACAACATTTCTAGCTTCGCCAAAGAGAGGGTCAAGCTCCTCGTAAGTATCGCTTGATGAGGAGCCATCTTCACTCTCTTCTACCAAAAAGCTTTTGTCGTAGTTCGGCGCTCTTTGTGATTTTATGAAATCAACGATTTTTTCTATCTCCTCTTCCGTACTCCACGGTGCATGAAGACGCACTAAACCTGTTGAACCAGGAGGCGTAAAGAGCATATCTCCTTTTCCAAGAAGCGACTCTGCACCCTGCTGATCCAAGATAATTTTAGAGTCAACTTTCTGCCCTACTCTATACGATATACGCGAAGGAAGATTTGCTTTGATAAGTCCTGTTACGACATCGACTGAAGGTCTTTGAGTTGCTACGACAAGGTGTATTCCCGAAGCTCTTGCCATCTGTGCAAGCCTTGCTATAGAGTGCTCAACATCTTTTCCGCTTGTCATCATAAGATCTGCAAGCTCATCTATAATAACCACTATATAAGGCAGATGTTCTCCGCCCTCTTTTTTTACCTTCTCGTTATAACTCTCAATATTTTTTGTTCTGTTTTCACTCATAAGAGAGTAGCGTCTCTCCATCTCGTGTACCATGTTGTTAAGTGCGACAATCGCCTGTTTTGCTTTTGTAATAACAGGAGTGAGCAGATGAGGAATGTCATTATAGATAGAAAATTCAAGCATTTTCGGGTCAATCATAAGCAGTCTTAGCTGATCGGGCGAGTTTTTATAAAGAAGCGAAAGAATCATCGCATTTATACCTACACTCTTTCCGCTTCCCGTAGTTCCTGCAATAAGAAGATGGGGAAGTTTTTTAAGGTCGGTTATAAACGGTCTACCGACTATATCTTTACCCAAAACGATAGTAAGCGCAGACGATGACTCTTTAAAAAGCTTGCTATCGAGTAAATCTCTGAGATATATCGTGTCAATCTTCTCATTCGGTATCTCGATTCCAACGACATCTTTACCCGGAATTGGCGCCTGAATACGGATAGTCTCCGCACTAAGTGCCATTGCCAGATCATCTTGGAGATTGAGAATTCTGGAGACTTTCACATTTGCCGCGGGCTTAAACTCAAAAGTTGAAACGACAGGACCTGCGTATGTTCTGACAACATCTCCATCTATCTTAAAATGCGCAAGTTTTTCTATAAGAAATTTAATTTTCCCATCCAACTCAGTCTCATCTACGCTATGCGCTTTATTGTTTGGTTTTTGCAAAAAATCAACAGAGGGAAGTTTAAAGTTTTTAGGCTTTTCAACCACGCCTTTTTCAATAGACTCCAAAAGCTTAGCGTTCTCCTCAAGCTCATCGACTATAATTGCGTTTTTCTGCTCTTTTATCTCATTTACAAGCTCTACGATATTGCTTTGCTGTTTTGTCTCTAAATGCTCCAAAGACTCTTTTGGCTCTTGCGGCTGCTCAATTTTTGGAGCACTCTTTTTTCTGAGATATGCTGGCTTGTCTATCTCCTCTTCAAAACTCTCATCTGCTTTTTGTTCAACTTTTTTCGTCTCTTTTGGGATACTTATCTGAGGAGCAAAAAATCTTTTCTTTGTTCTGTGTAAGAATATGTCGACCATTTCATGGGCACTTCTGTCAAAAACAATAACCACAGAGAGTAGAGTTATGATAAACCAAAATGTCCAAAGCCCAAACGAACCTATGTATGGAGATAAATAATCTACAAAACCGGCACCTATAGCTCCGCGGAAACTATCATTTACCAGCATTGCCTGCGCCAAAAGTGATGAGAAAAGGAGTAAAAAAGATGCAACTACAAGCTCAAATTTTCTTATATTTAAGCTGCTGTCCTTATAAAAAAAGTACAGAGGAATCATAAAAATAAATATATATGCGTAAGAGATGTAACCGAAGTATTTATGATTGTATGATGCAAAAGCGGTACCGTATCCGCCCATGAGAGCAGTACCGCCCAAAACAGTAGAAAATCCAAGATAGATTAGCAAACCAAAACTTACAATAAATATAGCATCTTTCAAACTACAGCTTCCTTTTCATTATCTGATGTTACGCGCTAAAACGAACGCGTCCATTTTAGAGGCAGGGACAAATGTCCCTACAACCCCCTGAAGCTACGAAAAAATAAATTTTTCGAGAACTACAAAGTATTTTCACGGACTTTTTGTAAAAGTGCGTAAGGTTAATTATTAAATAAAATGAAGTATAACAAAAAATGCTTTATAAAGGATTTTAAAGCCCTGTATTAGAGATAATTGACAAGGCTAAGTTTTGACACCTTCGCTGCAGTTGAGAGAAGGGCCTCATAGTTGGTATTTAACCTTGCAAGGGTCAATGAAGCCTCAGCTAAATCCGTATCAACAACACTTGATCTTAAACTCATGGCACTTATCTCCAAAAGTCCTGTTCTTTGTATAGATGTATCTAGAGCATTTGTCTGCACACCGACTTGGGAGTGCGCTCTATAAACATGGTCTTGAAGATCATCCATCATTGCAATGGCATTTTCAATACCCACATTTCTCACATCTCCGCTGCTAGCATCAGGATAGAGTTTATAGTTCTCAACAGACTTTATCACTTCATCAAGAGTCTTAAAAAAGTCTGTTTTTGGGTCACGCACCGTTATCGCATTGTTGGTGTTAAAGGTCATTACAGAAGCATCTGCCCCTACTGTAAAATCACCGCTGTTTGCATCATAGATGGCAAGAGTCGCCTTAGTATTGCCGGTGCCTATCTCTTCGAACTGCATTTTGCCGTCATGGGTTAAAAATGTTCTTCCCATCAGGTCTGCTGTTTCAATCGCCGCATCATATTCAGCATCAGTTCCGGGAGCAGTTGCTGGAAGATTGCCAGTTGTGAGCATATTTACAACATCCATAAACTGTTTATATGTCATATCATCGCCATTTACAGCTGCCCTTGGCGTTCCAACATCGTAAATATTGTATGTATTTCCACCCACCGTAAAAGTCGAACCTGCCGTACTCAAATCAACCTGTGCACTGTAGGCAATTCCGTTTATATTCGTGCCCTCTACTACAAATGAAGTCCCATCAAGCGTGCCGGCAGTTCCTTGTGAAAGGTCCGCCACATCAGAGAGTTTAGTAGAAGCCGTTGCAAATGCGTTTGTATCTCTTACAATTTGTGTAGATGCCGAAGAGAGCGTTGAACCCTCTTTGCTAAACTCCGTCCTATCATAGATAGTACCCTCAATGCTATTTGTAGCCAAAACTCCATCAGCAGATGATAGTGATGATTTAATAAACTCTTTTACATATAGATTTGGATTTACAGCGGTAGATGTGCCAAGCATTATCCTGTCAAAATTTGCCTCTCCATCCCCTAAATCGTCAATATTAATAACATCAGCCGCTACCCCGCCGCTTAGATCCGTCGCACCGACCATATGAAACTCTATCTTGCTGGAGCCTTTGATTTTATCTTCCACTACAATCTGTCCATTTTGGTTCATGCTGACATTTACGACATCCACCTCAGGAGTATTCCCGTATAAATCACCGATTTCTTTTAAAAGATCGCTAATCTTCTCATCATCGCTCATTGCAATTTTTTCTTTAAAAGAGACACCATCGCTTCTTGTTCCATTAACGTAAAAGAAGTGCTTATCAACTCCTACGTCAACTGCATTATCGCTATCGCCCATAAGATCACGGATAGTATTACTGCTTGTAATTGGCGTGGAAGCTCCAACAACAGTTGAATCTGTAAAATCAGGATATTTGGCACTTAAATTTGTTTGAACGACATTTGTTGAGACTTCTCTTTGCACTAATCTCTTCTCACCGAGAAAAAGTTCTGCACCGCTTATGTTGTACTGCTGAGATGTTTTTGAGCCGGTAAATGCTTCCAATAGTCCGTCGTTACCCATGTAGGTACCATCATCAGCTATAGGTCTTACGTCAACTGCTGTGCCTGAGAAAAGATACTGACCATTAATAGAGGTATTTGCTAGATTTTTAAAATGATCTTCTATTGATCTTAGCTCCTGCGCTATTGCATCAAGCGAAGTCTCGTCATTTGTTCCGTTTGCAGCATTTAAAAGAAGAGTTCTCGTGCGGTTCATCGATGTTTCAAATTCGCCCAGCACCGAGTCTGTTTGATCCGACATTTTAAGAGCACTCTCAGTACTCTTTTTTATCTGTCCAAGAGTTGAAATCTCGTTATCAAGCCTCATAGTCTCCGTAAATGTTCTAATGTCATCGTGAGCATACTGAATTTTAAGTCCCGATGCTATCTGTTTGTTTACATTAAAAAGAGCTTCGTTTAGTTGTCCGTTATGTTCACTATATATACTCTTGTAATACATACCGCTTGTAATTCTCACATCACACCTCCATCTATTTTATGCCGTCTTGTTCTAATGCATTAAGCAATACAAGTTCCATTTGAACTACATCGGCAAAAACTTGTTTACTTATAACTTATATTTAAGCAATAACTCACTATTATTTCGACTCTAAGCCAGAGTGGTGAAACGGTATACACGGCGGATTCAAAATCCGCTGCCTTCGGGCGTAGGGGTTCAAGTCCCCTCTCTGGTACCACAAATGTTTTCTAGTTTACCTTATGATCAAACTCTGGAACAATCTCTTTTAACTTTCCTAACTTATCTTTTGTAGAGACCAACTCAAAAATATCATGATTTAATTTCACTATATCGTACTCGCTTTTTCCTGCCACTGTTATTGACTCGTACTCGGTATTTGCCTCGCTCTCGTCTATTAGTAACTCTTCATAAAGCTTCTCTCCAGGGCGAAGACCTACAAACTCGATTCCTACGCCCTCGCTACCGGATAGCTCTATCATTTTTTGCGCTAAATCAACAATCTTTACAGGCTCTCCCATATCAAGTATAAAGATCTCTCCGCCTTTTCCAATCGAAGCGGCCTGAAGAACAAGCTCACAAGCTTCAGGGATGAGCATAAAATATCTTGTAATATCAGGATGCGTTATTGTAATTGGTCCACCCTGCTCTATTTGAGACTTAAATTTTGGTATAACACTTCCGCTGCTTCCAAGAACGTTTCCAAACCTAACTGCAACTATCTCTGTGCTGTTTGCCTCAACATTCTCTAAAGAAACTACGTTTTGAGCATATAGCTCACAGATTCTCTTTGTCGTGCCCATAACATTTGTAGGTCTGACGGCCTTGTCGGTTGAAATAAGCAGAAATTTTTTAACACTGTGTTTTATCGCACAGTCTATTACATTTTTTGTCCCTACTACGTTGTTTATAATTGCCTCCGTTATGTTCTCTTCTACTAGAGGCACATGCTTGTAAGCGGCTGCGTGGATCACGATGTCGGGCTTATGTTTTTCAAAGGTCTTCTCAAGCAGATCTTTATTGACGACAGACTGCATTACAAGTGCAGGTTTATGCATAGCCAACTCTTCTGCAATAGCATAAAGATTGTATTCGCTGTGATCAAGCAAGACAAGCTCTTTTGCGCCAAATGTGGCACACTGCCTAGCTATTTCGCTCCCTATACTTCCTCCCGCACCGGTGATTAGCACCTTTTTATCTTTTATAAACTTTTCAATTGCTCTTTTGTCCAAATCTTTTGGGTGGCGGGCAAGCAGGTCTTCTACGCTTATATCTTTTAGCTGCGCGGAAAACTCTTTGTTTTTTAGTATTTCATCAAATGAGGGCAATATTTTTATGGATTTAAAACATGGACTTAGCTTTTCATATATCTCTTTTACCCTCTCTTTAGATGCGGAAGGCATAGCGATTACAAGCAGGTCAAGCTTGCCATTTTTTGATATAATTTTCTTCAAAACCTCTTTTGAGACTATTTTTATGCTGTCTATTGACCTCTTTTGTAAAATAGGGTCATCATCTACAAAATATTTAACCTTATACTCGCTGTTTATAAACTCCTCTTCGAGCTTTATTCCAGCTTTTCCAGCACCGTAAATAACCGCCGATTTTGTTTTTGCCATTGTATTTTTGTTGATAAAGTAGTAGTAAACATACATAAGAAAGTTTATGCTGAAGAGATACAAAAACAGCTCGCTTGCCAGCAGTGAGAAGTGTACTTTTCCGTAAAAAAAAGGAAAATAAACTACAAAAGCGGCCATGTAGACCATGCTTTTTAGTAAAAATGTTCTCTGAGTCGCTTTTGACCAGCTTAGACTATAGTCCTTGAAAATAAGTAAAGACGCAAATATTCTAACAATTATCACACCCGCTATAACTTGCCAAGAAACAGGAGTGTGAAATATAAAAAAAGTCCACCAAAACGTCAATGTAGTAAGAATAATGATTACCAAAAAATTCAATATTCTCTTGTCTATGTTAAACACTATTCAAACCTTTTTCTGCCGTCTATATACTTTACGGCGCTATATAAAATCATTCCCATAAGAAGAAATGCCGCAAAAACATTATCTACAAGATAAACAATCCA
Source organism: Sulfurimonas sp. (assembly GCF_032250635.1). GTDB lineage: Bacteria > Campylobacterota > Campylobacteria > Campylobacterales > Sulfurimonadaceae > Sulfurimonas. Next base: position 3,501 of record NZ_JAVVFL010000035.1, on the reverse strand, counting down.
GAATAATACAATATTTAAGCCTGTTGAAGCAATAACAACACAACTATGGCTCAATCCACTCTGCGTAAGTCTTTGATATGCATGCTTTTTATGTGCCTGAGATAGTTTTTCACCCTTAAGCTTTCGTCTTATGAGAGTCAGTGTGGCATCAAACCAAAACACTCCAAAAAGTATAATCCATATCCAAAGATTTTGAGTTGATTCGTTTGCATAATACACCGTAAAAATTGCGACCGTATATCCAAGAAGCGTGCTCCCGACATCGCCCATAAATATCTTTGCCCTATGCCAGTTCCAAAACAAAAATCCAAGCACCGAAACAGCCAAAACCATAAAGTGCTCTCCGCCGAAGAGTATTAAACCAGCGAGAGCCAAAAAGAGAGCTTCGCTTCCCGCGTAACCGTCGATGCCGTCTAAAAAATTATAGAGATTTATAAACCAGACTATCATAAAAAATGCAAAAGTATTGGTCACTATCTGATTTTCTGCTGTAAAAAATCCAAAATCTATCGCCTCTAAACCGCCAAGAGCTACCAATCCGCCAATAGCTACACCACTCTGCACCAAGAGCCTGACCTTTGGACTAAGTTCGAACAAATCATCCGCGTAACTCACAGCAGACACAACCACCCCCATCATAAGAGCGTAAAAAAGATTTGGCTCAATCATCTCGTACATGTAGAGATAAACAAGCCCCGCAAACCAAGTAAGCGCTATGGCAATTCCGCCGCCATGAGGTGTCGGCACATCGTGAGAACTTCTCTCATTCACCTCTGCAACAAGCGATTTCTTGATGGCATAGTTTTTTATGAGGTATGTAAGAGTAAATGAAGCTATTAGCAGTAATATATAAATCAAATATTTTCTCCGTTTCTTGAAATTGTTTTTAAAACATCTGAAAAACAAGACTCCGTCCTGTCACATAAACACTTCCCGTCCCGTCACTTGAGCACTTCCTATCCCGTCACCCTGAGTAAAGCGAAGGGTCTCTTTAGAACCCTCAAACTAGATTCTTCACTTCGTTCAGAATGACGGTCGAGAGAGATTCTTCACTTTGTTCAGAATGACGGACGAAAGAGATTCTTCACTTTGTTCAGAATGACGGACGAGAGAGATTCTTCACTTTGTTCAGAATGACGGACGAGAGAGATTCTTCACTTCGTTCAGAATGACGGTCGAGAGAGATTCTTCACTTCGTTCAGAATGACGGACGAAAGAGATTCTTCACTTTGTTCAGAATGACGGACGAAAGAGATTCTTCACTTTGTTCAGAATGACGGACTCACATGTCACCCTGAACTTCCCATCCCGTCACTTGAGCACTTCCCATCCCGTCACCCTGAGCGAAGAGAAGGGTCTCTGTAGAACTTCTCACCATGTATCATCAATTTTAATCCTTGTCCGGAATTAAATTTGGCATTAAATATGAAGCAAATGTTGTGTTAAATCTGATTCTTATTGCACCTTTTGGAGTATCGGATTCTATATATCCTCTTTCAATAAGAGTTTTAATTATTGCTGTTGCTGTCCTATCACTCTTTTTGATTATATTTTTAACCTCTCCACGAGTCACTTCTCCTTTAAGCAATAACTCTTTTAGTATTATTGATGAAGATTCAGGAAACGGTTCCATGCCTAACAAACCACTATTAGCCAAAAGAATAAATTTATCTATTTTATTTGCTAAAGAATTTAATTGTAAGTTCTCATTCATAAATTTAATTTGATCTAATGAAGTATCTAACATAAATTTCAAATAGTATTTCAGCCCTCTTAAGGACAAAGGACCTCTTCCATCAGTTGAACCCTGTTGCTGCATATCTGCAAATCTTAAATGCTTTCTGTAGCCTTCATTATCTCTTGCTAATCCTCTTGAAATATTCCAAAGACCATATCCTTCAATATTAACATTCAAAAAAGCAGTATCTAAAAATAGTCTGGACACTCTTCCATTACCATCCAAGAATGGATGTATCCAAGTCAACCTATGATGTGAAGATAATATATATAATAGTTTCTTTGCCTTTGTAGAAAGATTGTATATAGATTTATATTGATTTTCAAATTCATTGAACATTGAATCAAGTTGTGTATATTCCGGCGCTATATGCTTGCTTATATAGACATCATGATCCCTAAGTATTCCAGGTGTCATGTTTATAATAGAATCTTTATGTTTAATATCTAAAAAAGGCTCCATCCCCTCTTTAGTATAAAAATTATTATGAATTGAGAGCACAGAATCTTTTGTAAAAATATTATCAACATCAGTAGCCATAAGTTCTAATTCTTTTTGAGTATTTATATAGGCTATTGATAAAAATTGAAGATTTCTTTGTCTATTATCATCAAAAAAATCTTTTTTCATGGCTTTTTCAATATCTAGAGGATGAGTACCTTCAGATTCTATTAGATTAGAATAATAACTATTTGTTGTTCTTAGTAAATCTTTTATACTCTTTAACACTATTTTATTATGATTACCGCCAAGAGCAGCACTTTTTATACATACCTCTTCCGCTAGCCAAAGCAATTCTTCATCAATATTGCTATTCATATCTGTTGGTAAAATTGGTGTAAAATACATTTATTCTCCCATATTTAGAAAATTATAGCATAAATTGCGGATTATTTTGCAGATAAAAAATATCAAAAAAACCCTATAACACTTACTCTTAAAATTAATTCACTTGAATTTATCTCTTTTAATTGCGGATTATTTTGCGGATATATATAATGTTGTTGTACCCATCCCGTCACCCTGAGCACTTCCCATCCCGTCACCCTGAACACTTCCCATCTCGTCACCCTGAACACTTCCCATCCCGTCACCCTGAGCGAAGGGAAGGGTCTCTGTGAAACCTTCAAACTAGATTCTTCACTTTGTTCAGAATGACGGACTCACATGTCACCCTGAACACTTCCCATCCCGTCACCCTGAGTAAAGCGAAGGGTCTCTCTGGAGCCCGCAAACTAGATTCTTCACTTTGTTCAGAATGACGGACGAGAGAGATTCTTCACTTTGTTCAGAATTACGGACTCACATGTCATCCTGAACTTCCTCCCGTCATCCTGAACAACGTGAAGGATCTCCGCACAACTTCTAACCATGTATCATCAACCTCACACCTTCTTCCACACTATAAGGATTTGTTAAATTCAACTTCTCTTTAGTAAGCGTATTATCAACCTCCAAACTCCCGTAAAGTCTCTTATGGAACGATGGTTTAAGCAACTTTAGCAAACTCTCAAAAAATGGTATTTTTATCAAATATATTTTTTTATCAAGATTCTTTGCTATCAACTCAATAAGTCTCGTAGTACTTAGCGGTTTATCATCGCTTGCCAAAAACACTCCCGAAGCCGTCACTCCGTGCTTGATGCGGAATCCAATCACTTCATCTACCAAATGGCAAAGATTGCCGATATACACCATACTTCTTTTATTTTCTATGCCGCCAAATGGCAAAACAGGCACTTTCTTTACCAAGCTGACAAGAT
>NZ_JAVVFL010000034.1:0-13685 GCF_032250635.1 Sulfurimonas sp. | reverse complement strand
CTACAAAGATGAAGTTGTGCATCTAAGTGGAGATATACTCTATGTCAGAGAAGACGGCTTGACTTTTGAGACGCAAAAAGCGGTATATAACAAAAAAACGGCCATTGCTACTGCGGATGGCGATTTTGTACTCTATAGGGGCGCAAATAGAGTAACAGGAGAGAAGTTAAAGTATAATAACTCTTTAGAAAAAATAGAGTCAAAAAATGTAAACGCGATATATAAATTTGAAGAGAGTAAGAGATGAAAAAAACAATTTTTTTAACAATTTTTTTAACAGCAGCGCTGTTTTCACAAGAGCTAAAGGTAAAAGCCAAGCTATTTAATGCAGACCAAAAGACAGGTGTGTCTGTTTTTGAAGGTGACGTGAATATCATAAGAGGCAGCGATGAGTTAAACACATCAACTGTCACTATCTACACAAATGAGAAGCAAGAGCCTATAAAATTTATTGCCGAAGGTAACGCCTCTTTTAAAATTAAGACGTTAGATGGTGCGCTTTATGAAGGAAAGGCTCAGAAAGTGATCTATCTTCCACAGGAGAAGGAGTACCACTTTTCTAAAGAGGTTCACCTAAAGCAGATCAATGAAAAAAAAGAGATTATAGGTGAAGAAGTTGTTCTTAAAACTATAGAGGGCAAAGCATACGCAAAAGGTGCAGAACAAGAGCCGGTCATTATGATATTTAATATGGCACAAGATAGTAATAAGAGCAAAAAATGATTGAGATAGTTGACGCAAAGTTTGTCACATCCGCAGCAAATATAAACGGAGCACCAGAGAGTGAAGAGCAAAATGAAGTTGTTTTTATGGCGCGCTCAAATGTCGGAAAAAGCTCACTGCTTAATGCACTTAGTAACCATAAAGGTTTGGCTAAAGTCTCTTCCACCCCGGGAAAAACAAGACTTATAAACTATTTTGACGTCACTTTTATGGATAGAGAAGACTCCTCAAAAAGTTTGGTAAAGTTTGTCGATTTGCCAGGTTTTGGATACGCAAAAGTGTCAAAATCAATAAAACATGACTGGGAGAAGAATCTAACTGATTATATATCTCAGAGAAAGCAGATAAAACTTTTTATCCATCTGATTGATTGCAGACATCCGCACTTAGAGATTGACAATTCGGTAAGCGATTTCTTGCTTGAACATGCTGATGAAACACAACAAATAATGCAGATTTTTACAAAGATAGACAAACTAAACCTAAAAGAGCAAAATGCTCTTAAAAAAGAGTTTCCTCAAGCTTTGATGGTTTCAAGCTCCAAAAAAAGAGGTATGCAAAAGATTGTAACTATAATATACGACATTTTAAAAGGGGCATCAGATGAGTGAGGTTGAGTTTTGTAAAGCGAAGCTCTCAGATATACAAATGATGCAAAAACTTGTTATCCCTGAAGTAGAATCCGGTCTTATTTTGGCTAGAAGTTCGGATGAGATAGCGACAAATATAAGATCATATATACTTGCAAAAGAGGATGGGGAGATTGTAGGTTTTTGCGCTCTACATATCCACACTCCTTCACTTGCAGAAATTAGATCTCTTGTTGTTAAAGAGAGCAGAAGAGGACACAAAATCGGAGAAAATTTAGTACTAAGAGCGATAGAGGATGCTCGAATGCTCGGTCTGCAAAAAGTTCTAAGCTTAACGTATAGACAACAGTTTTTTGAAAACCTCGGGTTTGTCGAAATTCCAAAAGAGTCACTGCCCGAACATAAAATCTGGGCTGACTGTATTAAATGTAAACACTTTCCGGTATGCAACGAAGTATCTCTAATCAAAACTCTTTAACACCGCTTCTATACGCGGCGTTGTTTATTATATATACCGCACTAAGCGGTATATACCTTTTTCTGCCGCCTCTTTTTGCACTTCTTTATCTTTTTTTCGCAAAAGCGCTTAAGCGAGAAGATGTTTTTTCGCTCTTTTTGGTAGCGATATGTCTGCTTTTTTTTGAAGCGCAAAACAGCTATATGCTCTTTAGCACCATCATATATTTTGCATTTATACACAGATATATTGTTCCAAAAATAAAACAGAATTTCAATTGTAACGTATGTGTGAATTTCTCTATCGCATTCCTGGTTTACATTGGTTTTTTTCTCTTTTTCTCTCTTTTGTCAAATATATTTTTGCTTCCTATGCCTAGCATAGACTACTATGTGCTTTACTACATAGCTGTAGAATTTTTAATATTGAGCTTGTTATGAAAGTAAAATTTATACTTTTTATATTTATTGCAACATGGATTGCACTCTTAGTAAGAGTTTTTGTGCTCTCTGTTGAGTCAAATACCTATTATGAGAAACTATCTTATAACAATATGATAAAAATAGAGCTAATCCCGCCCGTTAGAGGGGAAATTTTGGATGTTAACAATAAGCCAATCGCAATAAATGAGCTTGGCTTTAAGATACAGCTAGCCCCACATCTTACTCTGAAAAAAAATCAGGATGCTTTTGATGAGGAGATAAACACTCTTCTTAGATTGCTGCCAAATCTAGATAGAGAGAAGATGATAAAAAACTACAAAAAAGAGGACTCATACTACAACCACAACTTCATAGATGTTGTAGACTTTGTCTCATACGAAGAGATTATGCCTGTTTACTCGATTCTAAATCTTAGAGAGAAAGTAAATATTCTTTCGTCCCCAAAAAGATTCTATCCCTATAATGAAGTAGCTGCACACTCTATAGGATATGTGTCACGCGCAAATAAAAGTGACATAAAAGATGACAAGCTTCAAGAGCTAATAGGCTATACCGGCAAATCAGGTATAGAGAGATATTATAACACCTATCTCCAGGGAGTGGCCGGAAAAAGAGAGATAAAAGTAAATGCAAACAACCAAGAGATAGAAGAGCTCTCAAGCGAGGCTGCCATAGAAAATAAAAAACTAACCCTAAACATAGATATTGAGCTTCAAAAATATATCTCTTCGCTTTTTGCCAAAAAATCAGGAGCCGTAGTTGTTATGGGGGTAGATGGCGCCATTTTGTCGGCAAGCAGTTTTCCCGAATACAATCTAAACACATTTGTGACGGGCATTAGCTACAAAGAGTGGGACAGATTCTCAAACAGCCTTGAAAAACCATTTACAAATAAACTTGTTCACGGACTTTATCCACCTGGTTCGGTTATAAAAACAGGACTTGGACTTATCTATATAACCTCACCTGAAATCGGTCCAAATTGGGGAGTTCACTGCACAGCATCAATGCCGCTTGGCAAAAGGGTATTTAGATGTTGGAAAAGGGACGGACATGGAGATACCGGCATAACAAAAGCCATACGAGAGAGTTGCGATGACTTTTTTTATAAAGGAAGTATTCAGCTCGGCATCAAGAAGATGAGCGATGGGCTTATAAGATACGGTCTTGGCAGAAAAACAGGTGTTGATTTACCAAATGAATTTATTGGCACTGTACCCTCAAGGGAGTGGAAAAGAGAAAAATACGACAAACCATGGTATATAGGAGAGACGGTAAATACTTCAATCGGGCAGGGTGATTTTCTAACTACGCCCATGCAGATGGCTCAGTTTACGGCACTTATGGCAACGGCTAAACTTCCTCGTCCGCAATTTGCAAAAAAGATAGGAGATGTGGAGATTAAGCCGGAGTTTGAAGAGGTACTTAATGAAGATGAGTTAAAAAAACTTCCAATTATCCAAAAAGCTATGTATGAAGTTTGTAATTACCCAAGCGGAACGGCAACGGGTTATCTAAGCTCAAAAGTCAAAATCGCAGGCAAGACGGGAACGGCGCAGGTTATCGGTATTTTACAAGACATAAAAGAGAGAGAGCTGGAGCATGAGATGGAGTACTATACCCGTTCTCATGCCTGGTTTACAACCTATGGACCGTATGACAATCCTCAGTATGTTGTTTTAGCTATGGTAGAACATGGCGGGCATGGCGGTGCGGCAGCGGGTAAAATTGTTTCAGATATCTACAACAAGCTTTTGGAGATGGGATACATTAAAAAGTAGAAGCTACATGTAAAGATGCAGCTTAGAGATAGTTTTCTAAAGAAACTTCTCAAAAGAGAGTTTTCTAAAGAAACTCATAATGAGTTTTGTATAAATAGCACCAATATAATTAATAAAAATATAGCTCCGGCTCTGTTATAGAGCTTGTTTGCTAAGATAAAAACAAGGGCAATCGAGGCTGCTGCCATTATAAATAAATCAAACTTTGTTGCCACAAGGTCTACCATTAGCGGACTTACAAGCGATGCAGAACCAAGCACCATTGAGAAGTTTGCAACGTTTGAACCTATGATATTTCCTATACTCATCTCTGCATTGCCCTTTTTTATGGCTACAATTGAGACAACAAGCTCAGGAAGTGATGTTCCAAGGGCTATAAGAAAAAGTCCTATAATCCACTCACTGATACCAAAAGATCTTGCTATATTTGTACCGCTCTCCACAACGAAATTTGCTCCGCCGATAGTTAACACAAATCCGACAAGAAGAAGCGCTATCGTCAAACCCCAGTTGAATTTTTCTCTAACAAGTTCTTCATCGATGTCGCTCTCGAGAGTCTCTTTTGAACTTCCAAATAAAAATATAAGATAGGAGAGCATCAAAAGTAGATATAAAACCCCATCTACCCTGCTTATCTCGCCGTCTTGAATCATTATAAAAAAAAGCACTACCGGGATAACTATCCATGCGCTATCTAAAGAGAAGAGGTCTCTATTTGGAACCATTTTTTTGGAAATAAAAAATACCACTCCAAGTACAAGCGTAATGTTGAAAATAACGCTTCCCACAACATTTGCAACCGCCATTTCGCTTTTGCCTGAATATGCGGCCATCATGGAAGCAGCCATTTCAGGCAGAGATGTTCCAAAGGCTATAAGAGTAGCACCGATGACATAGTGAGATATGTTAAAATGTAGAGCTATGCGCTCAGACTCTTTTATGACAAAATCGGCTCCATAAATGAGCGCTGCCATGGCAACTATAAAAATTACAAAATCCATACGGTTCTATCCTTGTGTTCTGATTATTAAACTTTTAGGCAGATTAAACTTCTCTATAAGCTCTGCCTCTTTTTTTCTCATCTCTCCGTTGTCAACCTCATGGTCATATCCAAGAAGATGCAGCATCCCATGAATAAAAAGAAGTGCGAACTCATCGTCTGTGCTATGCCCAAACTCCTTCGCGCTCGCTTCTACATGCGAAGATGAGATAACTATACTTCCAATAGGACTCATAGGCATCTCTTCATAGGGAAAACTAAGGACGTCGGTATCTTTGTCTATGTTGCGATGCGTCTTGTTTATCTCTCTCATCTCATCACTGCTTGTAAGGATGAGCTCTATCTCTTTTTTTGTAAGAGAATCTGCTATTGCATTTATGACGAGGGTGTCAATTTCTAAAGAAGTTCTGTTATCTAGTTCAATCATGGGCGAATTATAGCAAATATAATAAACAAATTATGTTAAAATATTTTTATGATAAAGAAAAACAAAAGAGCGCTATGCGTCATGAGCGGCGGTATGGATTCAACGCTTAGCGCATATATGATGCAGAAAATGGGTTATGAGATTGTTGCTCTGCACTTTAATTATGCACAGAGAACAGAGACAAAAGAGTTGGCGTGTTTTCATGCCATATGTGATGAGCTAAAAGTTATAAGCAGATATGTTTTAGATTTGGACTTTTTTGCTCAAATCGGCGCTTCTGCTCTGACTGATGCAAGTATAGAGGTTCCCACAGGCGGACTAGAAGAGGGCGTGCCCGTTACGTATGTTCCTTTTAGAAACGGTATATTTTTAAGTATGGCAGCGGCGCTAGCAGAAAAAGAGGGTGCCGAGGCTATCGCCATAGGCGTAGTAGAAGAGGATAGCAGCGGTTATCCAGACTGCAGAGAGTCTTTTATACAAAGTATGCAGCGCACGATAAACCTAGGCACAAAAGATGAGACAAATATTGTGATTAAGATGCCTCTCGTGCATCTGAAAAAGTCTCAAATAGTTAAGCATGCGCTTGAGCTTGATATTGCGCTTCATCTTACATGGAGTTGTTACAAAAGTGAAGATAAAGCATGCGGAGTCTGCGACAGCTGCCGTTTGCGACTAAGAGGCTTTAAAGAAGCCGGAGTAAAAGATCCGATTGAGTACCAATAAAATAAGATTTAACGATTTAGAGATTTTACATCTCTGCAAACCAAGTCTAAAAAACAGCTATATCAGCGTGAAAAAAAACGGAGATATTACGCTTAAAACACCAAGGGTATCAGAGAGCTATATAGAGAATCTCCTTTCAAAAAGAGAGTCGTGGATAAGAAAACAGTTAAAAATAGTAGAAGAGAATCCGCCAAAAATCCACAATCTCCAAGATGAAGTTCTGCTCTTTGGAGAGCTATTTAGCATAGACAGCGATGAAGCGAGTGAATTAAGAGAATATCTGAAAAAAATAGATATCTCAAAAATTGATCCTATTTTAAAATGCTATGACAAATACTACAGAAATTACGCGAAAAACTATCTTACCCAAAGAGCAGAGCACTACGCCAAAGAGATGTCTCTAAGCTACAGCGATATAAAGTTCAGAAAGATGAGAAGCAGGTGGGGAAGCTGCAGTTCAAGAGGCACAATAACTTTTAATACCGAACTTATCAAGATAGATAAAAAGCTCATCGATTTTGTCGTTGTCCATGAACTGGCTCATTTAGTGCATATGAACCACTCTAAAAAATTTCATGACCTAGTTAGTCAATATATTCCGGATTCTCGCGCGTTGAATCAAGAGTTAAAACATCTCTCTCTTGGATTCTAAAATGAGTGAGTTCATACGTGCTTGATGGTGACCACAGCATCCATCCGCTTGTATTTGTGTCGGCTGTAGCTCTTATTTGTTCGTTTATTTCAAAGAAGTTATAAGCAATTTTCCTGTGCGCATAATCTTTAAAAGATTGTAGCCACGGTCTGAGCCTTTTTGACTCAATTTGATCCTCTATATTCTTTAAACTTTTATAGATAACCATATGCGGATGTTCGGATGGATTTTCAAGTCCGAATGACCCTTTAGAGAATCCTGAAGGGTAGAGCATAGGAGAGAGATAGTCTGCATATTTGGCGAGCGGCTCTATCATCTGTCCGATTCCCATGTCATGGTCTTCCCAGCATATATTTCCATAGGTGTCTACAGAGATAAAAACGCCATATTTTCTAAGTCTGTTTTGTGCCAGTTTTAAAAAATCGCTTATCGCTTTAACGCGGTTCTGCTGTGTACTCTCTTTTGAAAATGTCAGTCCATCTTTTGCGGGAAAGCGGATGTAGTCAAAATTTATCTCATCGAAACCGACTCTTGCAGCATCTTCAGCGATTGAAACCGTATATTCGTGCGCTCTTTTGTCAAACGGATCAACCCATGCCATCTCATCATGATTTCTCCAGAGAGTTCCATCCCTCTTTTTGATTGCATATTCAGGGTTATTAGAAGCTTGAAGCTCATCTTTAAATGTCACTATTCTTGCAATGGTGTATATGTTTTTGGACTTCATCAGCTTCATAAACTGCTCTATATCCCTGTTTGTTCTATCATTGTGCGCGCCATAACCGTTTGCTTTTTCAAAAGAGGTTTTATATGAGGTTGAACCATACTCGCTCTTAACATCGACAACGATGGAGTTTATTTCAGTTTTATCAATAATCTCTAAGATATCTTTGAGTCTAGGAGAGTTGTTGCTGGCACGCCAAAAGCTCAGATAAAGAGCTTTAACAGTTATGGGCTCTAGCTTAGCAATCGTGTCGTTATCTTCATCTTTATCTAATTTATATGCTCTGTATCCGTACGCTTTTATAAAGATTTTATCTTCGTTGCTATCAATAAAAAAAGTTCCATTCTCATCGCTTTTGACACTCAGGCGTGAGTCGTTTACGGTAGCATTGCCTATAGGAAGTGATGTTGTTTTGTCAACAATTGTTCCGCTAAATGAGCCCCATAAAAAGGTCTCAAGCAGAAAAAAAGAGAGTAATAACTTTCTCAAAATAGCACCGCCTTTCTTATCTCTCATTTAAAAAATACCTCAAACTCGCATCACTCCACTCTCTGCAAAGCTCTAAATAGCTCTCAATAGAGCTATAAACCTTTTTAAAATCGCCGTTTTTCTCGCTAAGTTCAACAATAACTTCTTTGAGAGCTCTTTTTCCCTCATTTACGACATCTACTGGAAACTGATGCATTGAGATATTCAGCTCTTTTAGCTGTTTTAGTGCTTTGATATTTTCGCTGTGAAACTCATACGCCATATTTGAGTTCATCTCGCTTGCTGCGACCTCTATCATAGATTGCTGTTCAAAAGACAACTTAGCATAAAACTGTTTGTTAAATGTAAGCTCTAAAATTGAGCCCGGTTCATGCCACCCTGAGTAGTAGTGCGGAGCAACCTTATAAAACCCCATCTTAATATCAAGTGCAGGTCCAACCCATTCAGTTGCATCTATTACCCCACGCTCCAAGGAGGTGTATATCTCTCCTGCGGGAAGCAAAACAGAGTTTACTCCCATTTTGGAAAAGACCTCTCCGCCAAGACCGGGGATTCTCATCTTAAGACCTTGCATATCCGAGAGCGATTTTATCTCATTTCTAAACCATCCGCCCATCTGGATGTTGGTATTTCCGCCCATAAACGGATGAAGATTGTATCTTGCATACTGCTCTCGCCACAGCTCCATCCCGCCGCCAAAGAGCATCCATGAGTTTATCTCCTCTGCTGTAAAACCAAAAGGGATGCCGCTATAGAGTGAAAAAGCGCTGTTTTTTCCCTTCCAGTAGTATGGTCCAGAGTGAAAAGCATCGATCTGACCGCTAGAACAGGCATCAAAGACCGCCAAATCTGGTATAAGAACATTTTTAGGATATATCTTTACATCTAACGAGCCGCCGCTGATATCTTTTAATCTCTTTGCCATTCTTTCAACACCGACACCCATAATAGGAAAACTTGCAGGCCAACTCGTTGCAAGTTTGATGGTAGTTTTTTTATTTTTGTTGATATTTACTCTTTTTGTACCGCTCTCTCTTTTTTCTGGGTGTTTTGAATAGTCTATCGCTTCTCTATTTTTCTCGTTGCATCCGACCAAAACAATGGAAGCAGACGCTGTTGTAGCGGTTGTAAAAAAGTCTCTTCTATTCATTATCTTCTTTCCGATTTGAAAATTTCTAATATTATCATTGTATCTAAAAATCCATTATGAGCTGAGTCTGCCGAGAGAGCGGTTTATTCAGTATCGATTTATCGACACCCGCAATAAGAGCAAAATGAAAACTGTTCTCTTTTAGTATATTTAAAATATCTCTCTCATTTTTGTAACTAAAAATATTTTCACTCCTCTCTTGCTCTGCATGAGAAGGAACAATAAAGATAATTTTTGCCCATGATGCATGACGTTCTAAAAAAAGAATCTGTGAATCTATAAGAGTGACATTTGGCTCAAAAATAAGCACTTTATCGCTTGTACCGAAGTTTTTAACTTCAAGTTTTTTGTTTGTGAAAACGGCTTCAAAGTGCTCTATTGGAGTAAATTTTTTGAGTTTATAGCTTATCTTTGCCGTTTTAAAAAAGTGCAGCAGTTCTTCTAAATAGGAGATAAAAAAAGGAGAGATTAGCTGTCTCTCATAAAATATATTATCATAGATAAACGATGTCTCAAAAAGCGTCTGCTCCATAATCTCAATAGGCGCGAAAGGTCTTTTTGGGACTGTTTTTACGGTTGCAAATATCTTAGAGTCTGTTAGAGCAGGGCAAAAGAGCACGATGCTTCTGTCTTGTATCTCCCACAAACTCCTAAAAAGTGATCTCAAATCACCTCTTAGCGGGAGAAAGTTTGTCTCTGTAGTTACCTGCATAGAGAGTTTGAGTACAATTTCATTGCACTCATAAGCTACAACCTCTTTTTCAATCATCTTAAATCGAAGCAGTTTCTTCAAGGCTACATCAAGAGAGTCAACTCTTATCCATGCAATTTCAGGATCAATTATCTCAGTTGTTTTTTCAAACACAATACCATAAGCACCGTTTGCAACAGCTAAAGCAATATCGTCATAATCAAAAGCAAAAAAAAGGTCGCCTCTTTTTACTTTTATAGCCTCAAAAACAATGTTTTCAAAGCTATATATGCATGGCTCATTAAGAAGAGTAGCTTGTGTAAGTGCTAGAAAATTTTCAAGTCTCATCCAATAGGCGTGCCTGCTTTTTTAGGTTTTTCAGGTCTGACTAAACATAGACCATCTTCATCCTTTGCAGCAAGAAGCATTCCTTCTGAGATCATACCCATAAGTTTTGCAGGTTTTAGATTGGCAACAACACAAACCTGCGTATTTAGCAGAGACTCCGCTGTATAAAATTCTCTGATTCCGGCAACGACCTGTCTTGGTTTTTCTTCACCCAAATCAACCTGAAGCTTTAAGAGTTTTTTGCTCTTTGGAACCTCCTCGGCTTCTACGATTACTCCAACTTTTAGCGATGTCTCAAAAAACTGTCCAATCTCAATAAGATTATCTTCCTCTTTTTGGTTATCCTGCTCTTTGGCACTCTCTTCGGTAACATTTGGCTGAGCCAGAGGAGCTTCAGGCATCAACGGCTCTTCAACGCGTGGAAATAGGGGAGGGACAGGCTTGATATTAAATAATTTCAAGAGTTTCTTATCCTCGATTAGCTCTCTATAGCTTGCATGATCGATACTGAAATTCAAAGCATCTGCAATAGTATTTGTAGTTTTTGGCATAACAGGGTGGAGCATAATAGAGGCTTTTGCTAAAATATTTGCAACAAGAGCGACCGTAGCCAGCGCTTCATCTCTTCTGCCTTCTTTCATTTTAACCCACGGAGCATGCTCTTCTATGGCTTTGTTTCCGATTGAAAAGAGCTTCCACAGCTCCTCAAGATATCTGTGAGTCTGCAGGTTCTCCATAAATGTATCAAGAGAGTCTAGAACAACATTCATCGCGTCTACTTCTTTTGTGTGGTATTTTAAAACATCCACGCTGTCAATCTCAAGGTCTGAATATTTGCCGCTCATGCCGATAATACGGTTGAGCAGATTACCCAAGTCGTTGCTAAGCTCAGAATTTATTCTGTCAATAAACGCTCTTTGGGAAAAGTCGCCGTCTTGCCCAAAAGGCACCTCTCTGAGCATAAAATATCTTAAGTTCTCAACACCATAAGCATCAGAAACTTCTCTAGGAGAGACAACGTTGCCTTTTGATTTACTCATCTTTTCGCCATCTCTTGTCCACCACCCATGCGCGCCGATATGCTGCGGAAGAGGGAGGTCAAGACTCATTAAAAATGCAGGCCAGTAGATAGCGTGAAAACGGAGAATATCTTTACCTACAAACTGAACTGAAGCCGGCCAATAATGCATATTTGCATCATCTTTTCCGTAGCCAAGCGCAGTAATATAGTTTAAAAGTGCATCAAGCCACACATACATGACATGCTTGTCATCTTTGATTGACTCAGGCATTTTTACGCCCCAAGTAAATGATGTTCTTGTCACGGAGAGGTCACGAAGACCGCCTTTTACGAAGTTTATAACCTCATTTGCACGAGAACGCGGCATGATGAAATCAGGATTGTCAGCATAGTGTTTTAGGAGTGCGTCTTCATATTTTGAGAGTCTAAAAAAGTAGCTCTCTTCTTTAATGATATTTGTGCTTCTGCCGCAGTCAGGGCAAAATTCACCATCAACAAGCTGCATCTCCGTAAAAAATGTCTCACAGCTAACACAGTAGTGACCCTCATAAAAATCTTTGTAAATATCGCCTTTGTTGTACATGGCTTCAAAAGCTTTTTGAACACCTTTTTTATGATCTTCATCAGTTGTGCGGATAAACTTGTCGTAACTTATCCCAAATTCATCCCAAAGATTTTTAAAACCGGCACTAATCTCATCGGCGAACTGCTGTGTTGGCTTAGAGTTTTTTTGGGCAGACTCCTCTATCTTTTGACCGTGCTCATCAGTTCCGGTCAAAAAGTAGGTGTCTTCACCTTTTAGCTTCTCATATCTAGCCATAGTGTCTGCTATAAAAGTTGTATAGGCATGTCCTATATGTGCCTCGCCGTTTACGTAATAGATAGGTGTTGTTATATATTTACTCAATTTTTTCTCCTTAAAATTCAAAATTCTGATTAAAACGCTAATCGGAACAAGTCCCGCTTAGCTACGCTAGCCGCTGTGGCACTAAAGCTTGACGCTAAAGCGTCAGATTTTTTAAAGAAGTATATCAAAATTCAAATCCGCCGGTATCACCCTTGGACATGCTGTTGTAAACCGCTTTTACGTAGTTGCTTCTTAGCTCACAATCTAAATAGAGCTCGCAACTGCTGCAGCTTGCCGACTGCCTCTCTTTTTGACATTTATGCAGCTTCTCTATCATCTCATCAAGATAAAGCTCAAATTTGTCCATCTCGACCGCATCAGTTGTTTGCATAGACTTCTTTTACTCTTTGTATCTCATATTTGGAGCCGAAAAAGCATGGTGACGTGTCATGTATATGAGCAAAATCAAGCTCCATCAGATCTTTTTTGCCATCAATCGCCTCACCGCCGGCAGTTTTAAAGATAAATGCAAAAGGAAACACCTCAAAAAGCTTGCGAAGTTTGCCATCAGGCTTGTCTGAAGTTCCCGGATAACTAAAAAGCCCACCGCCTTTTAAGAGAATCTGGTGCAGATCCGGAACCATGCCGCCAGAGTATCGCAGACGATAACCCTCTGCAAAGAAGCTGTCTACCAGCTCTTTGTGGTAAGGTTTCCAGTTCTGCTGTGTTCCACCAGGTGCGTTAAGCTTGCCTTTTTCATTAAGACGGATCTCTTTTACAAACTCAAACTCTGTGCCTTGGAGCAGATGAAGCTTTGCTTTGTTATGAGCAAAAACCATCTCCACACGAGGTCCAAAAACGACGTAGCATGAAGCAACCATATTTTGCGCGCCAAAGCCGTTCTCATAGATGCCGAAAATCGAACCTACACTAAGGTTAACATCTATCAAAGAGGAGCCGTCAAGCGGATCATAAGCAATGAAATATCTTCCATCCTTATGCAACATGAGCTCTTTTTCTTTCTCTTCACTTGCAATCGTATGGATAGACGCTACGTTTGAGAACTCCTCTTCAATGATCATATCGCACTTTATATCAAGCTGAAGCTGCGTCTCTCCTGAGCTGTTCTCCTGCTGTGAATAACCGATATCTTTCGTATCTATCGCATCTTTAATTCTAATTGCCGTTCTTTGTATGGCGCTAAATATATCAGTCATTTATATTACACTTCCTTCGCGTTTTTAAGTATCCAAGATATTACATCTTCGCAGTTGTTTATATCTAGAATATCTACATTTTTTGGTAGTTCATAATCACTAAAGTTTATACTTCCGTCAGTCGCCAAAGCGTCCATATAGGGGAAATAGTCACTATCCAGCTCATCTCTAAACACGCTTATTCTGGGAAGAGGGAGGTTCTTTAGCCCTTCAACCAGTAAGATGTCAAAGTCGTTAAAAAGCCTGATCATCTCATCAAGTTCTTTGTGTCTGTTTGAAAAGTAGGTGGTGCGATTTGGGGAGGTTACAATAACCTCTGCACCTGTGTCTGAAAACTTGTAGCTATCTTTTCCCTCAACATCAAAACGAGCTTTATCTTTGGGGTCATGCTTAATAATAGCG
>NZ_JAVVFL010000250.1:0-2353 GCF_032250635.1 Sulfurimonas sp. | reverse complement strand
ACCTCTTGTGTCTTTAGTACAACTTCTTCTTTAACTTCTTGCGCTTTTTGAGTTACTTGCTCTTTGACCTCTTGAGTCGTCTCTATAGCTTCGTTCTTTACCTCTTTAACGCTTTGAGCTACACTTTTTTCTTCGGTAGCTGTCTCTTCACTCGCTTGCTTATTTTCATTGCTACACCCTATTATAAATAGCGCTGCAACCGCTAGTAAAACTATTCTCATTTTTGTTCCTAATATATTATTTTTTTCTTAAACACCAATTATTATAGCCTATTTTAGGCTAAATTCACGGTAATTTGATTTTGATTTTATGCATTCCCAACGAGGACGTTGGGAACGAGAGAGAGGAGAGTAAGAGTGAGATAAATGCTTATTTAGCCTCTTCTACTTTTTCAGAAATATCTTCTTTAATATCTTCTGCTGCGTCAGAAACATCTTCTGCTCTATCAGAAATATCTTCTTTAACATCTTCTGCTTTTTCAGAGACGTCTTCTTTGACCTCTTTTAGCTCTTGCGCTGCTTCGGTTTTAACCTCGTTTATCGTCTCTTTTGCCTCTTGCTTGTTTTCACCGCTACATCCCAAGAAAAAAAGCACTGCTGCCATTGATAGTATAAGTTTCATATTTAACTCCTTTTTTTCGACATTATACTCATAAAATCCAGATTATTATTCTTTATCTTCATCTTTTAAAACCATAGCTCTAAAAGCCTCATCTTTTGGGACTAAACCCGCTTCATATAAAAACTGTGAGGGCAAAAAATTGAGCTTTTTTATCTTGTCATATTTTGCATAGCTAAGATATAGTATATCTTTAGCCCTTGTAACTGCTACATAAAAGAGTCTTCTCTCCTCGTCTAGAGAACCGCCACGTTGCATAAGTTTACGGTTTGGAAAGCGTCCGTCCATTAGGTCAACTATATAAACCTCTTTATACTCCAACCCTTTTGAGGCATGCACACTCAGCAGATTGACCCCCTCGCCCTGCGTCAGATCCGATGAACCCAAAATCATGGCATTTAAAAATCTCTCATGTTCACTGTAAGGTGTTGAAAGTTCTTCTAGCAAAACCATTTTTCTAGCTATCCTAGAGAGTGCCTCTGTTTTTTGCTTCTCATCAATCGTACCGTCTTTAAGGAGCGCTCTTTTGCCTGCTAAAAATTCGGCTATATATTTGTAGATTGCAGACTCCGCAATCTTTTTTACAATCGTGCGGGGTTGTTTTACACCTTTGAGGTCACGAAAGAGGAGATAAAAATCGTGCAAAAATGTAGCGCTCTCTTTTGTAAGCCTTGGATGTTTTAAAATCGGATTGCGCATAAACTTATCTTCAAAACCGAGTTTTGCAAATTTTCCTACGCTTCCAAGCTCCAAAAAGTCATCAAACAAGCCCAGTTGATGGTTTAGCTTTCTCTTCTCAAAAGGATTTTTAATGGACTCATCCGGTGCATAAAGCCCGTAAAATATACTTCCATGACCGAGTGTTTTTAGCGCAATATAGATCTCTTTCGCCATGGCACTTCCTATGCCTCTGGCAAACTCAAATAGATGTATAAAAGACATCATATCCGACTCATTTACCAAAAGAGTGTAGAAATCCAAAACAGCCTTTACTTCACGCGAATCAAAAAAGCTTGTCCCGCCCTTTCGCTTACAAGGTATGTCCAGCTCACGAAGCCCAACCTCTATGCCGTCCGCCGAAGAGTTGTTTCTGAAGATGACGGCTATCTCCTCTCTTGGAGTCTGAGAGTCGCGTATTTGCGCTGCCATAGCGTGGTACTGATCGAAGAGCTCATCGTATGCAAGCAGTTTTGGAGGTTGTGAATCATGCCCTCTCGTCACTTCAAGTTTTTTGGGGTAAATCCGCTCATTATGCTCTATAACTTTTGTAGCAAGAGAGAGAATGGGAACGGTTGAGCGATAATTTTTCGTAAGCGTATGCACTTTTGCATCCGGAAATTTTTTGGAAAATGTTCCGATAATCGAGATATCCGCACCATTAAATGCGTAGATACTCTGGTCATAATCCCCTACACAAAAGAGCGAGGGCGGATTCATTGCGTCTATGAGAGTGCCTTGAAGCGCGTTTGTGTCTTGATACTCATCGACAAGAACCTCTTTATATCCAAGATCTTTAGTTTTGCACAAGGCTCGAAAATGAAGGAGCAAATCGTTGAAATTTACAAAACCGTACTCTTTTTTAAGCGCTTCAAACTCATCTACAATATCGGCATAAATCATCGCAAAAAGTTCATGCTCTGGGTATTTGTTTTTAACCCACTCTTCAAAATTATTTACAAGTTCCGTATTTTGGTAAAATGAGTAGACATCGTAGAGATAGTTTCCGCCATAAGGT
>NZ_JAVVFL010000033.1:0-13977 GCF_032250635.1 Sulfurimonas sp. | reverse complement strand
ATACGAAAAATATTTAAAAGTGGAATTAATGAGCAATAAACTTCATATCGTATCTTTGGGATGCACAAAAAATCTAGTTGACACCGAAGTCATGATGGGTAAACTTCAAAACTTTGAACTAACCGATGATCAGGGAGATGCAGATGTCATCATTGTTAATACCTGCGGTTTTATAGATGCTGCAAAGCAAGAGTCGATAAATACCGTACTTAACCTTCATGATGCGCGCAAAGAGGACTCAGTTTTGGTTATGGCTGGATGTCTGAGCGAGAGATATAAAGAGGAGTTGGCTAAAGACATGCCTGAGGTTGACATATTTACGGGTGTCGGCGATTACGACAAGATTGATGAGCTATTGCGAGAGAAAAAAAGCAGATTTTCAGAGGCTGTATATCTTATTGACGGTGCAGAGCGTGTCGTAACGGGCTCAACCTATCATGCTTACATAAAACTCTCAGAGGGGTGCAACCAAGCATGCAGCTTCTGCGCAATTCCCTCTTTCAAAGGCAAACTAAACTCAAGAACTCTTGACTCCATTGCAAAAGAGGTTGAGGGGCTTGTCGCAAAAGGGTACTATGATTTTTCATTTATCTCTCAAGACAGCAGCTCATATTTGCGAGACCAAAATGTAAAAGACGGACTTAGTCTGCTTATCCAAAGAATTGAACTGATTGATGGTGTAAAGAGTGCAAGAATCCTTTACCTTTACCCATCAACAACATCGATGGCGCTTCTAAAAAACATAGCAAAAAGCAAAATATTCCACAACTACTTCGATATGCCTATCCAGCATATAAATAACGACATGCTTCGCATTATGAAGAGAGGTTTCGGAAAGAAAGAGACGTTAGAGCTTTTAGAGTTTATGAAATCGCTTCCAAGCTCATTTCTGCGTACAAGCTTTATTGTCGGACACCCTCAGGAGAGCGAAGAGATGTTTAAAGAGATGTGCGAGTTTGCCGCAAACTTCGGCTTTGACCGCATCAATGTTTTTGCATACTCAGATGAAGAGACGACTCCGGCACATGAGATGAGCGAGAAGATTCCTGCAAAAACTATCAATAAAAGAGCGGAGATTTTAGGCAAAATCGCCTCTGAAGTTATGGAAAAATCGCTCAAAGGAGAGATAGGCAAAGAGGTTCAAATCGTAATCGACGGCGAGAGCGATGAGCATGAGTATCTTCTTAGCGCAAAAGAGCTAATCTGGGCACCTGAGATTGACGGCGAGATTTACGTCAACGACCAGAGTGGCGAGGGTGAGCTTGAATTTGGCAAAATTTACAAAGCCAAAATTACAGACATGGTTGGAAATATTCTAACCGCAACAGTTGACAATGCTTGAAGAAAAAACTCTTCTTAAACTAAAAGATAACAAAAACCTCTTAGCCTTCTCAGGCGGAGCGGACTCTACCGCTCTCTTTTTTCTTCTTTTAAAACACAACATCCCCTTTGACATTGCAATCGTTGACTACGGCATTAGAGAACAGAGCAAAAGAGAGGTTGCCTATGCACAAGAGCTGGCAAAGAAGCACAATCTCACATGTCATCTCTTCAAAGCTCCAAAAATAGAGCGAAACTTTGAGGCAAAAGCGAGAGAGATACGTTACGGATTTTTTGAAGAGCTTATTAAAAAGCAGGGCTATGAAAATCTTTTAACCGCGCACCATCTGGGAGACAGATTTGAGTGGATGCTTATGCAGTTTTGCAAAGGTGCAGGATGTGCGGAGATTGCTGGGATGCAGAGTGTTCAAAAGAGAGATTTTTACACTCTTGTCCGCCCTCTTTTGCATCTAGACAAAAAGGAGCTGCTCTCATATCTTCATGCAAACGAAAAAGAGTATTTTGAGGATGAGAGCAACTTTGATGAGGATATAAAAAGAAACTCATTTAGACACAACTACTCATCGCCGCTTTTAGAAAAATATCTAAGCGGCATCAAAAAAAGTTTTGATTATATAGATGAAGACAGGGCAGAGCTTATTGAAGAGATAGAGATAAAAAGCATCAATGAACTTGCATACTTCAAAAGCTCCAAAAACCAAAGAACCGATATATTCGTAATCGACAAATACCTAAAATCAAAACTTTACATCTTAAGTGCAAATGAGCGAGAACTCCTAAAAAGTCAAAAAACTTTGGTTGTCGGAAGAAAGTTTGTTGTAAACCAAGATAAGGATTTTGTATTTATAGCCCCTTATATTACGAATGAATCGCCCATGAGCAGCGAATTTAAAGAAGCGTGCAGAATCTTGAAGATAGAGCCAAAACTCCGACCATACCTCAACAAAGACAAAGAAGCTTTTCATACAGTTACAAAAATTTTAAATTCAACTTCTTAAACTTTTCTTACAATTTAAAATTAACACAAAATTAACACTTATTTATTATACTTCTCCTAATTAAAAATTTCTTAAATGGAGTAAGTAGATGAAAAAAAGGGTATATCTTTCAGTAATCTGTGCTCTGGCAATTAATGCCGCTGCATCAGATTTAGGAACAATCCAGGTTGAGTCCTCTACTATTGACAGTAAGTTTGATACAAAAAAAACTGAGGTTTCAACTACAACTACGATTAGCGGTGAAAAAGTTGATGAAGCACATGCAGAAAGCGTGCAGCAACTTTTACAATCAATTCCGGGTGTAACGACAGAGTATACTTCAGGTGATTCACTAAAAATTCACCTCAGAGGTGTAGAGAACCAGATGTATATGGGTGAAAAACCTGGCGTTGCTATTGTTATCGACGGTGTTCCCGTATTTGAGAGAACAGGAAAGGTAAATATAGACCTTGATAATGTAGAGAGTATCAAAGTCATCAAAGGCGGAGCTTCATACCTCTTTGGAGATGATGCACTCTCCGGTGCCGTTATCATCACAACAAAGAAGGGTGCGAAATATAACCACAATTACGGAGCGGTTGAGTTTGGCAGCTACGGCTATCAAAAAGTTCTGGCAAGAAGCGGTTATGCAAATGATGACTTAAGTTTTCATATTCAGGCAAGTCAAAGAAAAGCTGACGGTTACTGGGAAGATTCAGACTATGAATCAAACTATATCAACGGTAAACTGCAATACTACATCGATGATACATCCGATATCTCTTTTGGTTTTGAGTATGCAGACAGAGTTAAAGATACGCACGGAACTGTAGGCGGCGAAACAGCGGCAAGAACAAATCCCGAATCTGTTTATGATGGAAATCAAGACAACAGAGATTATACAAGAGGTTATGATGTTGAACTCTTAAAACTCTTTCTTACATACTCTAAAGACTTTAGCAACAACTCAAATCTGCTTGTAAACGGGTATGTTTATACAGACGACACGTCATATATGTCGGCACCGCAAACAAAAGATGGTAGCGGAACTTCGGATCCTTCTCTTGATGATGAAGATTATACTTATGACAATGAGTACGCACAGATACAAAGAGGTGTAAAGAGTGAATACCGAAGTTCGTTTGACACGTTTGCTACTCTTTTGGGTCTTGATTTGAGGTTTAATGAGTATGAAAACAAATCTACCTACAAGGTAAATCAAGCTTTAGTAAAATACTATCCATTTTACTCCGTAACTCCCGACTACTACTTAGCAGGCGATCTAAAAAGTGATGATAAAACAGATGAAAATGTTTATGCTATTTATGGTGAATACAAGCAGGAGGTTACAAAAGATTTAAGTGCGACTGCAAACCTTCGCTATGATTTAATTAAACTGGACTATGAAGATTACAAAGACAACAATATCAAAGATGACTTCAAAGTTTACTCCTACAGAGTGGGAATGAACTACAAGATAAACGACAACTTCAATGTTTATGCAAACTACTCTACTGGCTTTAGAGCACCTACGGTTAGCCAACTTTACGCCGGAGACACTAGTGCATGGGGAAGCACCCAAAACAACCCTGATCTGGATCCTGAAAAATCATACAACTACGAGATAGGTCTTCGCGCCAAAGCAAAAGGAATCACGTACGAAGCTGCAATTTTCCAGATTGACAGAGAAGACTTTATCATGAAAACATCCGGTAACTACGGAGATACTGACACTACAGATATGTGGGATAATGTCGGCGGTGCAAGACATAGAGGTTTAGAACTCTCTGCAATAGGTAATATTGTTGATGAGTTGTCATTTAATGCCGCATATACCTATCTTGATGCATATTATACAAAGTATGATAATTTCGGTATTGATTTAGACGGTAGTTCTTATACATCAGTTGTTACATTTTTTGATGCAACCGACAACCAAATCCCTAGAACTCCAAAGCATCAGTTAAATCTTATCTTAGACTATATGCCGATAAATGAGCTAAAACTAACATCAGAGGTAAATGCAAAATCTGATTATTATGCGGATGATTTAAATCAAATCAAAATACCAGGACATGCTACATTTAACCTACTTGCAAGTTATACAAATAAGATAGGTGATTATCAGTACAACCTTTTTGCAAGAGTAGACAACGTTTTTGATAAGTTTTACTACAACACGGCAAGATCAAGCGGTGACAGAAATGAAGACGGCCTGTTTGATGCGGAAGATCTATCAATTACGGTAAATCAAGGCAGAGTATACACGGCAGGGTTGTCGGTTAAATTTTAAGAGCACAAAGCAGGTGAGCATATGAACATAGAACTAATCAAAGACAGTGTTGATTATGGCATTATCGGGCTTCTTGGAGTTATGAGTTTCATGGCTTTTTGGTTTTGGATTGAGAGGCTTATGTTTTATAGAGAGATAGATGTAAGCAATTTTGAGACAAAAGAAGAACTTGAAATCGTTCTTACAAACAATATCAACATTATCTCAACATTTGGTTCAAATGCTCCATATATCGGTCTTTTAGGTACCGTGTTTGGGATAATCATTACCTTTTATGCTATGGGGCAAAGCAATGATTTGGATGTTAAGATAATTATGACATCTTTAGCTCTTGCTCTTAAAGCTACGGCGATGGGTCTTTTAGTAGCTATCCCTGCTACAGTTTTTTATAACCATTTGGCTAGAAAAATCGAGGTTATTTTAGCTCTTTGGGACATTCATCAGAAGAAAAAACATGCAAATTAAAAAATTTGACTCAATCAACGTAGTACCTTTTATAGACATCATGCTTGTACTTCTTGTAATAGTTCTAACCACTGCTACTTTTGTTGCGAAGGGAGTCATTCCTGTTGATCTTCCGGAGTCAGAAGTAGCAGCAAAACAGGAGAATAAAAAAAACTTAACTATTACAATCAAGCAAGACGGAGAAGTACTCTTTGACAAAACGGTTGTACTTATAGACGATGTTGAGAGTAAATTATGTAGCTACAAAGAGGATACGCCTATTCATATAAATTGTGACAAAAATGCAAAGTTTGACCATTTTGTAGCTCTTTTAGATGTTTTAAAACAAAAAAACTTCACAAATCTGGGAATAGTTGCAGAAAAAAACTAGCCACAAGAGAGATTATATATGGAATTTACGGCTCTATTTTCAATCTTCATCATAGGTCTCTCTTACGGAGCAACGGCATGTATGTTCTCATGTATGCCGTTTTTAACGCCTCTGCTTGTTAGCCATTCAAACACTACAAAACAAGCACTTGGAATTATCCTGCCCTTTAGTCTGGGCAGGATATTTAGTTATACATTTATAGCCGTTGTTGCATATCTTAGCTCTGCTTGGGTAAAACAGCTGCTTGATGACAACTCTTTGTTCGGAATTATTCTGGGCTTTAGCACTATTGGCATGGGGGCATTTTTACTCTATAAAAGTTTCAAGCCTGCCTCTTCATGCGGACACACAACACCCCTAATAAAGAAACCTAAATCAGATAAATTTGGTTTTTTTGCTATCGGTGCAACGATGTCGGTAAACCCATGTGCCCCGATAATGGCACTTTTGGCAGTTGCGGCAAACAGCAGCAATATTTACAACACTATAGGGCTGGGGCTATTTTTTGGGCTTGGAGCCGTTATGTTTTCAATCCTGTTTTACGGATTTATACTCTCAAAGGTTATTAAGGGATTTATGATTCAGTTCTCCTCTTACAGACTTTTTATAGAACGCGCAGCGGCACTTTTGCTTATGATAGTAGGCGTGCTTGTACTCAATGGTCTTTTAATACTTTGATGGAAAAAGGAAAAAAATGGTAAATTTTATAAAACGTGACAAAGATGATATTTATGCAAAGCCTATACTTGGTTTTTTCTTTAAAAATCAAAAATTTTTACTCTCGTTAAAGATAGCAGTCTCGGTGCTATTTGTGTATGCTCTTTACTTTGGTTTTGCACATACAGGTAAAGAGAACACATTTACTACCGCTGTTTTTTGGGGAATTTTCTGGTCTCTGTTTATGGTTCTGACTCTTCCTACATTCGGGCGAATTTTTTGTGGTATCTGCCCTCACGGATTTATGGGAAAGTACATCACAAAATACGGGCTTAAAAAAACCATGCCAAAATGGATGCAAAACAGATTTATCGGCGTACTGCTGCTTGTATTTGGCTGGTGGGGCGTTTACTATATGTTTCCGGGTCTCTTTAGAACAGCCCAAGGCACGGCAATTTTATTTACCGTTATGACGCTTATCGCTTTTGTAGTTTACTTTCTCTACAAAGATATGAGCTACTGCAAATATATCTGCCCTATCGGAACACTCACAAGAGCCTACGCAAAACTCTCTTTTACTTGGCTTGGTACATACAAGAGTGCATGCAGTGAGTGCAAAACTTTTGAGTGTGCGACGGCATGTCCTTACAACCTAAAACCCTTTACGTTTGACAACAGAAACTCTATGACAGATTGTACGCTCTGCATGGACTGCAGCAGTGCATGTGAGGCTGTCAGTTTTAAATTTAAAAAACCCTCATTTTCTCTTTTTTCAAAACTGCAACCTCTTAAAGCGGAAGTTTGGGCATATATACTTATCCTCGCTTCCATATCCATCAGCATGTCGTTTCATCACGGCATCGGAAGAAGCAATGCTGCGGATATCATGATATGGTCACAAACGTCTGAGTTTTTAAAAAAGTATATAGATTTTGGCTCTATTGACACCATCGGCTTGTTTGCATTTGTTTATGCGCTTCTTTTTACTATCTCAGCCGCGCTTATAGGTATGTTTATAGCCTCTAAAATTCTCAAAAAAGATTTTAACGCTACATTTTATGATCTGGGATACTCCTACGCGCCTCTCTTTATACTCGGTTCAATTGCTCATTCGCTTGAGGTGTTTTTCCTCAAAGGGTACGAGCATATCACAGAGGGATTTGCTTATGGATTTGGATTTACATTAAATGTTTCACCGTTGGCAAACAGAGGAGATAGCTGGCTGCATATATTTGGTTTGTTAAAATGGGTTGCGATCGTCTGGGCGCTTATCATTCTCTACAAAAGAGTAAAACTTTTGGATGTGTCAAAGTTAAGAAAAATAGCAGCTTTTCCTTTTGCAGCCTCTTTAATAATCTTTTTTCTCGGTGTTAACATGTATACGGGCTATATCTTCAAAACCTACGGCAAAGCATCAAGCGGACATGGAAATCATGGAGGAAGCCAAAAGCTTTTCCAGAGTGTTCCTGCCGACAAAGCAACACTTCTGCAGCAAGGTAAAGATAAAAAGAGTTGTGCGACATGCGGTATGACTCTCTCAAACTCCTACAAAGCCAACTATGCGGCAAAACAAAACAGTGAGATAAAACAGTTTTGCTCTATGCACTGTTTGGCGCAGGAGAGTTCAAGCAGCAAAACAGAGCTTGAAAATATTCAAGCAGTTGATGCCAAGAGCTTAAAATTTATAAACGCCAAAGAGGCTTACTATGTCTTAGGAAGCAGACATAGAGGCATCATGGCAAAGAGCAGCAAATTTGCTTTTGGAGACAAAAACGATGCCTTGGATTTTGTAAAAGCAAACGGCGGGAAAATAGTTACATTTGAAGAAGCATATAAAAATGCTCTTAAAGATTTTAGACCCGCAAACACATATACTTTTAAAAAACCTGAGATAAACGACAGCGTATATTTTTCACAAGACAATCCTACAATCAAGAAAAAAGGTTACGGAGGCGGACACAATCACGGCGGAGGCAGAGTTCCGACAAAAGAGGTATGGCCTGTTTTTGAAGATAACGCGGGAGTCAAAAACTGTTTTATGGAGATAGATGCTGAGCTCTATCTTCTTGATGCAAATCTAACTACAACACAAGCAGCGGTCTCAAAAAGCCCAGGATGCAAATCTGTAAGCTTTAAAATGCCTGACAATGGATACTACAACCTTTTTTATGTAGATAAAAAGATTCATGACGATACGCTACATGTAAAAACCGCAAAGTATGAGTTTATGAGATTTAACCACAGTAACGACGCTGTTTATGACCAAGAGAAGATGGCAGCACACACAATCAAAGAGACTCCTTTTGATATAGTTAGGATCAGAGAAGACGATGAGACTTTTTACCACAATCTCTACTCAGGCGAAAAGATAAGAGTTCAGGTTCTACTTCATGGAAAGCCTCTTGAGGGAGCGGATATAACACTAAGAACAAAAACTCTCTGGTCTAAAACTTTAAAAACTAACAAAGATGGCGTTGCTACTTTTGCACTTATTGAAGACTATTTTCCAAACTGGAGTGAATTTAACAAGAGATATAAAAACGAATTTTTATTAACCGCCTCTTACGAAAGAGATATGCAGGGCGATATAAACGGTACAAAATATGAGAATATAAGATATAGCACAACATATCCCTCTCTCTACTATCCAAACAACTCACAATACCGCTCTTACGCTTATGGATTATCGGCGGCTCTGCTAACTATAATCGTATCTGGATTTGCCATCTACTGGTATAGATCCAGACGACAAAAACCATTTAAAGAGGTCTCTTTTAATGAAAAAGATTAGAGATTTTATCAACAAGGCAGATATTAGAAGATTCCGCTTTTGGCTGCAACTCCTCTTCTTTGTCATCTTTATCTACGGCGGTTATTTTGCCGTAAATCTTGGGAACAGCATTCCTGTCTTTTCCTGCGGATATGACAAAGAGGTGGGCGGCATGTGTTATTTTCTGCCGCTTCAGCATCAACTCGCCCGTCCTTTGGATGTACTCTTTAGTGCAGCAAGCATCTCTGTTTTGATCGGCTTTGTCACTTTTTTGCTCTGGTTTATCGTATTTAACAAAGCATGGTGCGGCTATGCGTGTCCTCTTGGAACTATGCAGGACTGGATTACGGGTTTGAGGAAAAAGGTGGGCATTAGATTTAGCAGCTACACGCAGCCTCAATTTGATAAACTCAAAAAGATAAAATACATCATGCTCGCTCTTGTGATTTTAGCACCGATGGGTGTTGGCATGGGTCTTCTTGGCGGCGAGTGGAGAACCGCATTTTGCGAAATATGCCCAGGCAGAATGATAACGCCTCTTTTTGTAGGCGATGTTTCGCAATGGAGTTTGGATTTTTCAACAAAAACAGCAATGATACTGACTACGCTGGGGCTGATTTTTACGGGGCTGTTTCTTATCGGTTCATTTTTTAAAAAAAGGTTTTTTTGCTTTTTTTGCCCGATGAGTGCTATGCACTACATATTTAGCGACGGGGCACTTTTAAAACTGAAAAAAGACGGGGACAAATGCACAAAATGCGGTGACTGCTACAATGTCTGCGATATGCAGATAAAAGATATCGCCGATGATGTCAAAAGTACAAACATCCTCAGAGATGACTGCATCTTTTGCATGAAGTGCGTAGCCGCATGTCCTGAGGATGACGCTCTGCATGTAGATATTTTAAACATGAAACTCTTTACCTCGACAAAAGGCGGCTTTGCAAAAAGAATGGAGATGGATAAGTTGGAGAAAAAAGATGACTGAACATAAAATTGAGACGCCAAAAGAGAGACAAAACCGCCATAAAGCGATGGAAGCCGCTGCCGTTCTGGAAAAAATAAAACATGATTTCAAAGAGCCGCCTAAAGCAATGGAGTATTTTTATGACCTCTATGAGAGAGTGCATTGCAAACATGAGCCTCTTCACGGCGACAAAGCCAAAGTAGGAACCATGTGCATTCAAGTTCCCTCCGAGATAATCTATGCGCTTGACGCGGTTCCGCTAAGGCTCTGCAACGGTTTTTATGCGGATGACGAGATAGGAAGCGATTTTCTCCCTTCAAAATCTTGCCCTTTGGTAAAAGCAACCATCGGGCAATTCGCTTCAAACAACTTCTCAGATAAGCCCGATATCGTTATATCTCCTACTACATGTGATCAAAAAGCAAAATCGGGCGCGATTATAGAAAACATGGGATTTGAAGTTTACGATATGGAGTTTCCACGAACAAAAGAGAGCCACGAGAGCAGAGAGTACTGGAGACGAAGCGTTAGAAAGTTTACAAAAGATCTCTCGCAAAATCTCAACACAAAACTCTCAAAGAAAAAACTTAAAGATGCCATTAAAAAAGTGGGATATGCCCAACATCTCTACCACAAATTAAATATATTAAGAAAAAACAACAACTCCCCCATCTTAGGCAAAGATATGTTTTTGGTAACCAATGCATTCTTTTTTGACAAGATAGATAATTGGATTGATGCAGTGAAAGCTCTTGCAGATGAGTGTGAGCAGAGAGTTAAAGATGAAATAAGCGTAGCTTCAAAAAGAAGCCCCAGAATCGTCTATACGGGTTCTCCTCCGATATTTCCAAATCTAAAGGTTCCTCTTTTGATAGAGCTCTCGGATGCTATTATCGTTGCAGACGAAACCTGCTCGTCAAACAGAATGTTCAATGACATGGTAAGCGTGGATGAGTGGTTTGTGAATGATATGGTTGATTCCATAGCAGACAGATATCTCAAAGGATGTACCTGCCCCATTTTTACCAAAAATGATGACAGAAAAAGAAGAATACTGGACCTTGTTAGGGACTATAAAGCCGACGGAGTAATTTATCAGGCATTTGCAGGGTGTCAGGTGTATGAGATGGAACAGAGATCTGTTTTGGAGGCGATGGAGAGGGCTGGAGTGCCGATACTCTATCTTGAAACAGACTATTCTCCAAGCCATTTGGGACAACTTACAACGAGAATAGAAGCTTTTGTAGAGTCGCTTAAAAATAGAAAAAGGAGACAATAGTGCGTTATTTTGCGGGAATCGACATAGGCTCGACGGCGATTAAAATTGCAATTGTAGATGAGAACAAAAAACTCTCAGGACATAAGATAAGTGCAAGCGGAAGTATGTTTTACAAATATGCAAAACAAGCGCTCAAAGAGATGCTAAGTGAGCTTGGTATCGATGAGGACAGTTTGGTCTATACAGTCGCAACAGGCTATGGAAGAAAACTTTTTAAAGAGGCTGATGAAAACATAAGCGAAATTACCGCAAATGCTATGGGTGCCATGGCGGCGGCAGAGAATAAATGCGATATCAGAACCATCATAAATATCGGCGGTCAGGATTCAAAAGCCATCTCTTTGGATAGCGAAGGACATGTAGTCAACTTTGCCATGAATGACAGATGTGCGGCAGGAACGGGGAAATTTTTAGATGTTGTTGCTATGAATTTAGAGATTGAAGTAGATGAATTGGGCGAATATCACTTCAGATCAAAAGGTACGCCGCTGGCAATCAACAGTACATGTGCGGTCTTTGCAGAGTCTGAAATAATCGGTCTTTTAGGAAACGACAACAGTGTTGAAGATATCGTAGCAGGAGTTCACTACTCCATAGCAAAAAGAATCATTAAGCTGGTAAAGCGAGTCGGAATAAAAGAGGGTATCTATTTTGACGGCGGCCCTGCACTAAACGGCGGTTTAGTCAGTGCAATAGAGAATGAGCTTGGCATGCGGATATTTATCCCAGAATTTCCTCAGATAACGACCTCTTTAGGCGCTGCGATACTGGCTCATGAATCTTATGGCTATGATAATAGAGCGTAATATCAGTTGATAAAGGAAAAAGTGTAATAGATGTTTGAAAAAATAATAAAGTTTTTTATCCAGAACTATAAAGTAAATTACACTCTGTTTTTTTTAGTTTTTGCAGTGGGTATCTACTCTTATACAAAAATACCAAAAGAGATATCGCCTACAATAGAACCTGACTCTATAACTATTCGAGGCTCGTACCAAGGGGCTTCGGTAGATAGCTTAAACACTATGGCTGTTCAAGAGATAGAAGATGAAGTTAAAAACATTACAGGCGTACAGAGCGTCTCATCCGTAATAACACCGGGAAGATTCAGCGTAATCCTTGAACTTGACAAGGGAGTAGATAAAGCAACTGCTATACGCGACGCCGAAGATGCGCTCTCGCTTATAAAAACCAATCTTCCCAGCGACATGGACGACCCGGTTATCAGAGGAGTTGCCCACTCAAGAAGCATTATGCACATCTCGATTCTCTCCCCAAAAGTTTCAAGAGACAAATTAAAAGAGTTGTCCAAAAACTTTAAAAGCAAACTGTTATCCATCAAAGATATATCGGATGTAACTATATTTGGAGATTCTGAACTCTTTTATGAAGTTTTGATTGATGAAAAAAAAGTAAATGCATATAACCTCTCCATGAGCGAAGTTTTGCGTCTTTTCTCAGAAGTTTCCTATATATTTCCACTTGGGAAGATAGACAACACCAAAGAGCCTTACTTTATATCAACACATAATGATAAAAAATTCTCACATGAGCTTGAAAATACGATACTAAACATAAACAATCAGCAAATTGTCTTAAAAGATATAGCTTCCATAAGCAAGAAGTATGAAGATGCCTCAACTCTTGCAAGCACGGACGGAAAAAACTCTATCACGCTTGCTATATCTCAAAATCCAAAAGGCAATGCCATTACCATAGCAGATGATATAAACAGACTCATATCTAAAATGAAGATTGACGATGTTGAGTTTAGCGTAAGAATGGATTCTTCAACCATCATAAAAGATAGGCTAAACATTGTTATATCAAACATTTTATTCGGTGTTCTTCTTATCACGCTACTAACGGCTGTTTTAATCAATATCCGAATGGCTCTTGTAATTGCGCTAGGGATTCCTACCTCTTTTGTTATGGGTGCTATCTATTTTTATTTTACGGGTCACAGCATCAACATAAATTCACTTATCGGTGTTTTAATCGCCATAGGGATTATTGTAGATGATGCTATTATCGTGAGTGAAAATATTCAGCAGTATATTGAAAAAGGCTACAGTGCAAAAGAGGCGGCTTTTTTAGGAACAAAAGAGGTTGCAAAACCTGTATTCATAGCCTCTTTGACTACTATATTTTCTTTTATACCTCTTTTGATGATAAGCGGAAAACTCGGAGAGATAGTGCAGCTTATACCCATTGCCTTTAGCGCACTTGTTGTTGCTTCACTGATAGAGTCGTTTATTTTTCTACCAATCCATGCTACGCATATCTTAGATTCAAAATCAAAAACACTTTCATGGCAAAAGATAAATCTGTTATATCAAAAAGCTTTAGGTTTTCTTGTTTGTCATCAAAAAAGTTTTCTGCTGACATTTATCATCATTGTGCCTCTTTTAATCTTTTACGGTGTACAAAAATCAAAATTTCAAATGTTTCAATCTTTTGATGACTCATCTATAAACATCACTTTTAAAGCAACTCCCACAACAACGCTTGAAGAGTCTTTGAATATTGTGCAGACTTTGGAGAAAGAGATACTAAAACATCAAAAAAGATTTTTTGTAAAACATGTAAGCTCTACCGCGGGATATAGAAGAAGTGCTACCGGCACTACCGAAATATACCCGTATGTCGGTTATATATCTTTAGAGCTGCACAAAATGAAACCTGAAAATTTTGTAGATAGATACATCACGCCTTACCTTAGTTTTTATTATGACCCAAAAGGCAGAATCAGAGATGTATCTTCACAGGAGATTTCAAAAGATTTGAGAATTTGGCTAAAAGAGCAAAAATACAAAGAGAAATTTCATTTAAACAGCCTTATGGTAGTAGAAAACAAG
>NZ_JAVVFL010000249.1:0-2403 GCF_032250635.1 Sulfurimonas sp. | reverse complement strand
AGCTTGGGTATTTAAAATCTTTTGAAGTCATAAGAGCATAGAGCTTTGATAGGCTCTCGTTCTCTATATTTTCATATTTAATATCCATCTCTTTTGCTATACGCATGAAAAAAGTGAGCAAAATTGCTTGAACTTTTTCGCTTACCGAGCTGCCATGTATAACCGACTCAAACTCTTTTTTCATTGTCATAATATTATATTCACATAGCTCATCAAGTTTTTTGGGTTCTTCTGTACCGAGATACTCTAAAATGTTTAAAATCAGATGAAGAAACATCTTGTTTGTCTTGTCGATTATCATGTTGTTTTTTTCTAAATTCTCTCTGTAGGAGAGTATATCTTTTTGTATGTTTTGAAAATAGGTCTCGTTCATATAAATATCCTTTATTGTTATAATAAAAATAACATTTCATGTTGAGATTATAGCACATTTGTTTTTATGGGCGTTTAATTTTATAAATAGCAGATATTTAGGCAGAGAAGGGGAGTAAAGAGCTAAACTCTTTACTGTACCGAGAGGATGTTGATGTCGAAATTTAGCTCTTTTCCTGCTAATGGATGATTAAAATCTATAAGCACTTCATCATCTAAAATATCTTTTACAACTACTTGAACCGGGTTGCCATCAGGTCCTTGACCTTGAAGCGGAAGACCGATAGAAAGCTCTATGCCTTCAAACTGCTCTTTTGGAATCTTTTGCATCGCCTCTTCGTTGTACTCTCCGTAAGCCTCGCTTGCAGGAACTACGATAGAAGCTGATTCGCCAGCGCTTAACTCCGCTATTCTAGACTCTAAACCAGAAATAATCTGTCCTGAGCCGAATGTAAACTCTAATGGTTCTTGGTTAACATTGCTATCAACAACATTTCCTTCCACTTTTACTTCATACTCCATAGAAACTACTTGATTGTTACTAATAGCCATTTGTTCTCCTTTTTTTGTAAGGGGTACTATAACAAAATAGGTTTACATGAAAGTTAAAGCTAGAGTTTAACTATCTCTTTAATTGCACTTAATTGGACATCGGAGAGTTTTGGATTTATGCTCTGAACAAAGCCTACAACGGAATCGTAAGAGTTCAGATCGCACTCTTTGTCAAAAAGTGCATATTTTGCAAAAGCTTCAATAATTTTCTTTTTTGAGAGTCCTAACTTTGGATTGTTGCTAAGATGTGTCAGTTTTGAGTAGCTATTTTGGCTACTTTTCAACACCGCTTGACTCTTTTTTATAGCAACGCTATTTTCTAACCCTTTGGAGATTAAAACATTTTGAATATCGTTATGTGTAATAGGAGCTTCCTGATAACGCTCAGAAGCAGAGTATATATAAATTGTTGATGCAAACAGCGGGTTCGCCGCACTGGAAACTAAAAATATTAAAAAGACGGAACGCTTTGTTAAGATGGATATTTTTGCCATATTGTACTTCCTCTATAATTGTTTAGATATTTAACTCTGCACTATTGTAGATAAGGTTGGTAAACTGTAAGTGAATTGAGTTAGATATTGAGTGTTTTTAATTTT
This sequence comes from Sulfurimonas sp., assembly GCF_032250635.1. Classification (GTDB taxonomy): domain Bacteria; phylum Campylobacterota; class Campylobacteria; order Campylobacterales; family Sulfurimonadaceae; genus Sulfurimonas. Next base: position 880 of record NZ_JAVVFL010000249.1, on the reverse strand, counting down.
TAATTTTTTAGGGCGCGGGCGGTTTCCCATTTTTTTATCAATAAAACCACAATTATTAAACTTTACGTCAAAAATCATCAAAAAAAGGCACGAAATTAGTCAGACCATTTTAGGCGAAGTGGTTGAAAGATAGATGAACATGGTGTTTCTGAGGATGTCCTCGCCGGATAAGGGAATTAGCGAGATGCTTTTGCGTGTTTTATTTTATAGATATTCTATATTCATTATGTGTAGGGTAGAGCATCAAGACAACTTAGATGATTGATTGAAATATGAGTTTATAAAGATATGAAGAAATAAGAATCTTTTTATCGAAATAAGTAGTTTTATGCTAAAATATGTTAATTTTTGTAAAAAGGCTGTGAATGGTGTATGAAAAGAAAAGAAAAAAGTTAGAGTTATTGATAATTTCTTTATTTGTTGGATTTGGTTTCGGTGGATGTTTGGATACAAAAGTTTCGAATGAAGAAGCAGGTAAATTACCAGTATGTATCGAAACAGGAGATAATACATACACTATGTCGGTAGGCAGTATAGTAGAGGTAGGAGATTATTTTCAGGCTATAACTGATGGCAAGGGCTATAGTATGTATCCAATTGAAGAAGGGCAGCAACTAACTTTTAGAATAGCTAATGAAGTTATTATGCTCAATACAAGATATCAAGAGCTTGAGAAAGGTGCATGTATGGAAGTTTTTCATACTGTGGTTGAGGACAAAGAAGGAAATAAGGTTCTAGAAGCGCACGCTTCAAATCCTAGTGATTATAGGACTTTAGTTAAAGCAGCAGAGTATGTATTTAAGTTTTAGAAAAAAATATAAAAACAAACCATCCTATAAAGAATAGCTTAAACCAATAGTTATTTTTTATAGACATAGAT
>NZ_JAVVFL010000032.1:0-14138 GCF_032250635.1 Sulfurimonas sp. | reverse complement strand
ACACCAGCTTCTACAAGTAATCTTTTTGAGAACTCCAAGCTTCCGAGGTGCGCTACGCACTCAGGAAGTTTTGCCCAGACAAACATACTCGATTGATTTTTTCTGATATGCCAGCCTGCTCTGTCAAACGCTTCTAAAAGAATATCTTGACGATGCTCATACTTTGCCGTGATATCTTTTACACACTGCTGATCGCCGTTTAGTGCTATGGTAGCCGCAACCTGAATAGGTGTAAACATGCCGTAATCAAGCCATGATTTGATTTTTTGCAACGCGCCGATAAGCTTTTTATTTCCGACGAAAAATCCTACACGCCACCCTGCCATGTTATAGCTCTTTGATAGCGTAAAACTCTCAACAGCCACATCTTTTGCTCCGGGAACGCTCATGATAGACGGCGTTACATAATCGCCAAATGTTATATCTCCGTATGCAATATCGCTGATGACATAAAATCTAAGCTCTTTAGCAAGTGCCACAAGTCTTACGTAAAAATCCTGCGTAACTGTTGCAGTTGTTGGGTTGTGAGGAAAATTTACCAAAACAAATTTTGGTCTAGGAGAACTCTCTTTGAAAACTTTTATAAGGTCTTGGAAAAACTTATCTTCATCTACCTTGAAATCTTCATCAAACTCTATCCCAAATTTTATGACGCTTCCGCCCGCTAAAATAAATGCGTATTCATGTATAGGATATGTCGGGTCCGGCACAATAGTAACGTCGCCAAGATTGGTTATAGCGTATGCAAGATGCGCGTAACCCTCTTTTGAACCCATTGTTGCAACACACTCCGTCATAGAGTCCAAATCGCAGTCATATCTTCTTTTGTACCAATCGGCAATTGCGCCTAAAAGCTTAGGAATACCTTTTGACGTTGAATATCCATGTGTCTTTGTCTTTTGTGCAGACTCAATAAGTTTTTCTCTTATATGCTCAGGAGTGTCTCCATCCGGGTTTCCCATAGAAAAATCTATCACATCTGCGCCGGCTCTTCGCTCCGCCATTTTCAGCTCGTTTACCTCGGCAAAAACGTACTTCGGCAACCTTTTCATTCTATCAAATTGTATTTCGTCAAACATGAACATTCCTGCTTAAATTATTAATGACATTCTATCGAAAATTTTTTATAATTTGTTTATTTCTTTATTGTTGGTTTTAAAACCAAATCATCTTTGATATTTTTAAGAGAGTAGATATCTGAAATCTTTATGTAGTGTGTATTTTCTCTCATGCTTAGCGTAATGCGGCTTTTTTTTTCATCTATTTTTATAACCCGAAGCAACTTGAGAGATTTATCATAATAAGCTATATATGGATACCAATCATTTCTACGAGAGCTTGTTATCTCTATCTTGTTTATCTTTGACACATCAAGCCAGTATGAGTAGAGCGATCTTTTCAGTCGAAACTCCTCTGAATCCTCAAGAGCAGGTACGTTGAGTTTGGCATTTTTCATATCGATTACATATACCCAGTCTGTTTGCGACTCTCTAATAACATCAACAATTTCACAGTTGCTCTTTTTTAGCTCTTGGCTGAGAATAAGTGGATCTGTTGCGTACTCTGAGATCATATTTATTGTCCAAGTGAATTTTGAGTCATTATAAAGAGACTCTTTGGTTACATACCTGTAATAGCCAATATTTCTTAGCGAATCACTCATAATCTTTACAAAAAAGAGAGGAACTCCCTCTGTTTTAAAACTTATATTTGTCTCACGCGGAGTCTGAAAAAAGAGATTTAAAATACCGTTTTCTTTGAGAGTTTGGATCACTTTAACCGCATCTACTCTCCCCAAAGGAGTGTAATAGTCCTCTCTTGGAGAGAAGATGATGTTTATATACTCTTTATCTTTAGCAAAAGTTGCCCCGGAGATAAGGCTCTTTACCTTTTCAATAACAGGGTCCCCCTGTTTTTTCTCTTCTATTTGAGCACCAAAAACAGAGGAGAGAAGCAGAGCAACAAGTAAAAGTATCTTTACCATTCGTTACCTCTGTTTAATCTTGTAAACTCATCGTAGCTTATCTGTTTTAACTCTGAGTCTATATATGAAAATCTCATAGTATTTGGGTCTTTAAACTCTGTTGTCTCGCCGTTTATCTCTATTTTTATATATCCATGCCCAAATGAGAGGAGCCACTCTTTTGCAGGATCAAGCTCAAGCTCGTCGGAAAATGTTGTTTGGTACTTTTTATAGTCTGATAAATCAATATAGCCGAGCCATACTTTTGTTTTTGGAATAATTTTAAAAGATAACGGCTTAACTTCAGGCTCTGGTTGTTTCTCCTCGAGTTTCTCCTTGGGTTTCTCCTCCACTCTCACTATCTCCTCTACTCCGGTTGATTCCATTAAACTATCTTGAGATAAGTTCTCATCTAGTACAGAGTCGTTTTTATCATCTTGAAGCGTTGGCACAGCAGCTTGAAAGTTCCTGCTTGGATCTATAATCTCGTTTTGAGGCATTCTTGAAGCAAAGTAGAACAGTGTAAAAACTACCGCTGCACCTATGAGTATATAAAAAAATGTCCACTTTCTTTTTCTCTTAGATGCCGTAAAAATCTTCACCTTTTTTTTAGCATTTTCCTCATCACTTTTTTGGCTTTTAAAATACTCTCTTGCTCTATTTTTCAGCTCACTCAGATCAATGTCATACTCTCTCTCAAAGATAGATAAAAATCCTAAAAGTTGAACACTGCCCATTCCCTCAAAGTTTTCATTGAAAATCGACTCAATGTGCGTTCTTGATATATGTGTTCTCTCATGGATTTTTTGTACGCCGATTTTTTTTAATTTATCCAAATCTTCACTCATATTCTCATCCTATCCATCAAAATTGCTCCTGCTGCACCGACATTTAAAGAGTCGAATTTATGCGCCATTTTTATACTTACAATCTCATCGAGTTTTGAACTGACTCTAGCGGTAAGCCCTTCGCCCTCACTTCCTAAAAAGAGAGCACGTCTGCTGTGGACTTTCACCTCTCTTATATCGGTACCGCCCATATCCGCACCGTATGTCTTAAAACCGGACATCTTAAGGTCGTTTATGACATCATGGACATTTGTCTGCAGTGCAAAAGGCATATCAAAGAGTGCTCCCGTGCTTGTTCTGGTAATTGCTTCAAGAGGAAGTGATTTCACACCGCATGCAATGACCGCCTCTACGCCTAACGCATAAGCGGTTCTAATTATTGCACCGATATTTCCTACATCGGTCAGCCCAGATAAAACAAGTACAAAATCATAGTTTAAAAATGATTTGTAACTATGCAGAGCATAATCTTCAACCTCTGCAAGAATGCCCTGATGAGATGCATTTTTGCACATTTTTCCCGCCGCATCAGATGGAATCCTCTTTACCTCGAAGCCCATCTTCATAAGACGCGAATACTCTTTTTTATCCATCTCTTTTGCAAGATAAAGCGTTTTTATCTTAGCAGGATGATTCTCTATAATATAATTGATTGGTTGTTTTGCATAAATTAACATTTGAGCATTTTATCCAAAAAAATGAAAATAGTATATATCTACAGTTTTAAGAGTCTCTCGTAACAGGCTTTTGTATTTTCGCCTGTTATTTTACAGATAAGCTTTGCCTGAGTCTTTTTAGGCAAATCAAGCTCTAAAATATCATTTTGACTTATAGCACTCGGTTTTTGCGTCTCAGCAGCGCTGATGACAACAACCCACTCGCCACGGAGGTTTGCATCAACTTTTTGTTTAATCTCAAGGGCAGTTCCAAAATAGTAGCGTTGATACTTCTTAGTAAGCTCTTTAGCCAAAAAAATCTCTCTTGTAGGTTCCTCAAGGGAGAGCTCATCCAAGAGTTTCTCAAGTCTGTGCGGAGATTCATAAAGAACTGTGGTAAATCCGCTGCCAAGAGCGCCTTGAAGTGAAGCAGCCCTATCTTTGCCTTTGTGCGGCAAAAATCCCCAAAAAAGCATCTTTGTCTCAACAAACCCGCTTGCCACAAAAGCGGTTAGCAGCGCGTTAGCTCCAGGCAAAACATCATAAGCAACTCCGTTTTTTTGGCAGTACTTAACAAGAGCTTGACCCGGGTCGCTTATACCGGGCATGCCTGCATCGCTGACATAAATAACATTTTGTTCAAAAAAAGATGGCTCAAGATTTGAGATAAACTCTTTTTCATTATGGGAATGAAGGGGAAGAAAATTTTGTTCGGGTTTAAAAACGCTCTGGTAACGCTCTTTGAGTATGTGGATAAGTTTTTTTGTAACGCGAGTATCTTCGCATAGAAGTGTGTCGGCACCGCTTAGAGCCTCGATGGCTCTAAGAGATATGTCGCCTATGTTCCCAATTGGAGTCGGGACAAGTGTAAGCAAGAAAAATCTTGATTATTTTTTTGCGTAACGTTGGTTGAATTTTTCAATTCTTCCTGCAGTATCTACCATTCTCTCAGAACCTGTGAAAAACGGGTGACACTCATTACAGATATCAATTCTCATCTCTTCTTTTGCACTTTCTGTTTCAAAAGTGTTTCCGCATGAACATGTTATCGTACAAGCTACTAATTTCGGGTGAATATCTTTTTTCATTTTTTTGCCTTTTGATACTCGTTTATGTGCGAATATCTATATATTTTTTAAATCCGTATGGGGGCGGATTTTTAAGAGTGGGATTATACCAATATTTATCTTAAAGTACTATTTTGCTTGCAATTGCAAGAACGGCGCTCTCGGAGCGCAGAACCATCGGAGTATCTAACCTAAATCTTTTCAGAGATGAGAGGAGCTCTTTCTCTTTTTGAGAAAAACCACCCTCGCAACCAATGAGAACGGTTTTTATACTGCTGTAGTCCTGCAGCGTCTCATCGCAAAAATCAAATACGTTTGTATCTGGAAACTTTGCCACAAACGCCTCTACATTTTTATATGTATCAAACTCAATATAGCTGCTTCTTCCGCACTGCTGCATGGAAGCCTCCATAATTCTTTGAAATCTTTTAAAATCGAGTTTAGTGTTTTTTTGGCTTCTCTCACATGCTATAAACGAGACTCTCTCAACGCCTATTTCACAAAGTGAGGGCAGAACCTTCTCTATGGAGTTTGAATCTATTATGCACCAGCCGACATGGAGCGATTTTTTGCTCTTAACCTCATGTGTCTCCGAAAAGACAAGTGAGAGCTCTGCGCTTCTGGGCTCAACCTCTTCTATTTTATATCTGTGCAAAATCTCTATATTTTCTCTTGACCTAAAGCTTATCTCATCGCCCTCACAATGGCGGCGAACTTTGATGAGATATTTATGCAGATCGCCTCTTATATGAAGTGTTGGTTTCCCCGCCTCGTCATCAAGTATGTATATCAAAGCCACATCCAAAGAGAGATACTAAGGGTTACAACTATCTCTAAAAGCAGAATCTTAAGTGCGTATGCTTTAAAATTTTTAAACGCATCACTTTCTTTTTGACTGCTATTCTTAAGCGCTTTTGCACGTTTGCGCTCCAAATAGATAAGAATAACAACGAATAGTATCATGGCGATATTCTCTATAGTAAACTCTAGATGCTTCGCCGCCATCATAACTACGCCAGTAAAGATAACCATCCCTATTGCCGTTGCTGCAATGGGTGTAAAAAGCAGCATTGCCCTTCTATATTTTGCTAAATTTTTTATACCAAAAAGCATAAAAATATTTATAAAAATAGCACTTAAAACCAACATAACACCCCAGTTGTGTGTTACAATACTCATATCATACATTTCATTCATGGTGCAATGTTACAATAAAAATAGAAAAAGAAGAAACATGGCTGTTACAATAGAAGAGGCACTCGAATTTATTTACAAAAATGCTACTCCAAGGTCACTAAAGATAGTACCGTTTGAGGAGGCTTTGGGCTCTGTTTTGGCAGAAAATATAACTGCTTCTCACAACCTTCCTCCTTATGATAACTCGGCAATGGATGGTTATGCCGTCAAGGTTGAGGATGCTCTCAAAGAGGTAAAAGTAGAGCGTACTATATTTGCGGGTGATGACTCTAAAGATGTACTAAAGAGCGGGTTTGCAATCAAAATAATGACGGGAGCAAAAATCCCCCATGGCTGCGAAGCGATTGTTCCCATAGAAGATGTTACGCTCACGAATGATGGGGTTAAACTTCCAAACGATATAAAGCCCTCAAGACACATTCGTTTGTGCGGTGAGGATATTAAACGCGGGACAACTATCCTAAACAAAGGGCAGAGGCTCTACGCCCACCATATTACTCTTTTGGCGTCTCAGGGTATAAGCCACGTAAAAGTTTACAAAAAACCAAAAGTGGCTATTTTTGCCTCGGGAAATGAGCTGAAAATGCACTTTGAGAGTGTTGAGTCTTACCAGCTCTACAACACAAACAGTCCCACATTTTTTGCAAGAGCGCTAGAGCTTGGCTGTGAAGTTGATTTTATAGGCACGGCAGGCGATTCGCTTGAAGATATACAAAAGCACATCAAAAGCGCACTTGAGAGCGATTTAGTAATAACATCAGGCGGAGTTAGCGTGGGTGATGCGGACTTTACAAAAGAGGCGTTTGGAGCATTCGGTTATAAGATATTTTTTGATAAAATCGAGATTAAACCCGGCAAACCGACAACATTTGGGCGTATAAAAGATACTTTGGTGCTCAATCTTCCCGGAAATCCGCTTGCAGCAGCACTCAATTTTGAGTTATTTGGGCAAAGTGTCATATTGGCTCTTAGCGGTGATACGGCAAAATATATTGCGCCCATTGAGACAACGGCAGCGGCGGAGTGCATCATAAAAGGGGGCAGAAGAACGCTTATCCCAGGATATTTTGATGGCACTGAGTTTACGCCCTACGATAAGTTTTCACCCGGTATGATAACGCCGCTCTCGCTCTCTAACGCATATATCATAGTAGATGAGAAGTGTGAGGTTATCAAAAAAGGCAGCAGAGTAAAAGTGATCTCCACAAGATTTAGCTTCAACTCAAAAGAGCAAAAAAGCCTCTCGTGCAGCTAAACGCTCTTAGGGTTTAAAAAACTCTCACCCTTTTTTATCTTCTCAAAGAGTCTTGAGTCCTGCCAGCTATTTTGAATCTCTTGACTAAAATGAATTTCATTCAAATCAATCTCTCCCATATTTTTGGAGTAAGCATCCTCTCTAAAAGCCTGCGCATAGCCGGTTGCCGTTTCATGAACGATAATGCTGTGGAGTTTTACCTCCCTCTCTCCGTTGATGGTAGTGGTGAGGGTCAAAAGCTTGTCAATAATCACAAAAATAACACGGCTAAACTGCTCTGCGGATGGGGAAACGGGCAAAAGCGCCCATCTTGATGAGTGTGCTTGCATATCGGCTATATATTGCTCCTCATCACCGCTCCAGATGGCAATAGAGTGGTCAAAACACTCAATAATATCTTTCATATTTTGCTTCATTAGCCCAAAATCATAAACCATCTGACCGTTATCGAGAAAATTTGACTCAAAAAGGAGTTCAACTCTGTAGGAGTGCCCATGCAGAGAACTTCTGCACTTCACGCTAGAGCAGCCGCGAACAATATGAGCATTTTCAAATTTAAAAAGTTTTCTTATTATCATCTCTTAGACACCTCTGTTTTGATCCCAAATTCGTATGTGAAGTCTATCACTAAAATTGTACCCTTTTGATTTGCAAAACTCTATAAGCGGCTCGGTATTTGCCTCGACTTCCTCTTTTGTTCCGCCAAGAGGCATGCAGTAGATGTCGCAGTCCGGTGCATGCAAGCTTATCTCCAAAATCTCCTCTTCAAGCCCTAAATCTATAGAGTTTGCATCAATAGAGAATTTGAAAAAAGCCTCTTTTGCATTTGTGGCAATAGTGTTTATAATATCGCCTCTGACTCTTTTACTAAAGGACTCGTTTGAGTTTGAGAGCTTTACGGATAAAGCAAAAATGCACTCTTTGTAGATTGGGTAGCGCTCAAAATCAACACTTAAAGAGCCGTTCGTCTCAAAGGTAATTCTGTGTCCATCCGCATGAAGACCTTCTAAAAACTCCACAAATATTGCCTCATTTGCGTAGATGAGCGGCTCTCCTCCAGTCAGTACTATATCTACTTTTTTTGGCAGATCATACAGGTTGAGTATATTTAAAAGTTCTTTAGCATTGTTAACGGGTATCCAGTTTTGCAAAAAATGCTCCCTGTTTACAGCATAAACAGTGTCACATCCCAGAACTTTTGTGCCATCTGGTGCGCTCTCGATGCAGCCAAATCCTTCGCACTTCATGTTGCACCCGCCAAAGCGAAAAAAGAGTGATGGCGTGCCCGTGTAGCGCCCCTCTCCCTGAATACTATAAAAATGTTCTACTAAATATACCATCAACCGCCCGTTTCATAAAAAGCGCGGGTAGAGACTTCACCATCCTCTCCGCCCCAGCGGTTCTTCTCCGGCTTGTTCTTGACAACTTCTCTTAGCACTTCTGCCGCACCTGCTACGTCTCCGGCTTTTATCGCTTTACCTATACTTAGTGCTTCATCAAAATAGAGGCACGGAATAAGCTGCCCCTCTGCAGTTAGGCGGATGCGGTTGCACTGTTTGCAAAAGTCATCCTCATATGGTTCAATAATCCCAAATCTATAGCCGTCTTTCATGCGGTAGTAGTGAGATGGCGATGCACCGTCAAAGCCCTCATCCTCAAACTCATAATGCTCTCTTAGGGCTGCCAAAAGTTCATCGGACTTCAGACCGCTTATATCTTTAGAGGCAAAACTGTTCTCCATGTACTCTATGAAACGAACACTCATGTCTCTTTCTTTGCAATACTCAAGCACATCAACTATCTCATCAGCGTTCATGTTTTTCATCGGTACCATATTGACTTTTACTTTTAGTCCAACAGCAAGTGCTTCGTTTACACCCTCTAAAACATTTGCTAAAACATCCTTGCCCGCTATCTTTTGCGCTACTTCTGGCTTTAAGGTGTCGATGCTTACATTTAGGCGTTTTAACCCTGCATTTTTTAGCTTTTGAGCCGTAGATTTTAAGAGATAGGCGTTTGTCGTCATTGCCAAATCAATGTCGGGAGCATAGTCGTATATCATCTTTATAAATTTATCCAAATCTTCACGCAAGAGAGGCTCTCCACCGGTTATGCGGATCTTATTTATTCCCTCATCAATAGCCACTTTTACAAACAAAAAGAGCTCTTCAAAGGTAAGCAGATTCTCTTTTGGCACCCAAGAGAATGGCTTTTCCGGCATGCAGTACTGACATCTGAAATTACATCGCTCTGTTACGGAGATACGAAGATAATCTACTACTCTTTGGTAGCTATCTATTAGCATAATAATTCCTAAAGTGTTTTATATGTTTGTATTATATCTTTTGGAGGTAAAAAGTAGGTTAAATATTTTTTAGGTTGTAAAATAGAGGGGTGTTTCAAGCCACAAGAAAAGTGGCTTGAAAGCTAGAAATTATTTGCTAGCAAATTTATAGTCTAACATTACCCAGAATTTTGTAGTGTCAACACTGTGAGTGTCAGCATCATAGTCTGCAACTTTCAGAGTACCTACAAGACCGTTTACGCCTGGTACTGCTCTTGTATAAACAGCATCGATCTCTGAACCAAGGTCATCGCTTGTAACTTCACTTTGAAAGTCATGATAAATAACTTTTAACGTACCAATGTCTTTTGAAGTATAGCCTATCATTGCACTCATATCTTCAATACCGCTAGTCGGTGTAGCCAAGAACATATCAGCCCATCCATTTTGTCCATGTAGCGTTGCTAAAGGTGTAGCAAATGCACTACTGTCAGCAGAACCATCATCACCACTAAGTACTTCGTATCTAGCACCCAATAAGAAACCACTTACATTTGCGCCAAGCTCAAAGTTCATATAGTCAGCATCAGCTTTTACTTCTGCCCCGTTATAGCCAGAATTTTCCATAGTTGGATCAGTTTGCATAGCATACTCTGCACGGTAGTTCAGTTTAACACCATCAGAAACAGCTACATTACCGGTAAGTGCCAAACCGTAAGTATCATGACTTCCGCCAGCAGTACCCTCTCCAATTAAATATGCATACGCGGTAGCCTTTAGTTCTGGCATAACCTTATATGAAACATTGACAAGAGCTGTTCTTGTATCTCTACTACCAGCAGCCGTATCATGATCAAAAACTCTATTCACTTGAGTTATATAAGAAGCAAATACATTTAGGTTTTCAATACTGTTACAAGTTAATGTATAAGCATCAAATGTCTGGAACATCTGTCTCCAGCCTACCGCGCCTACGAATCTCTGGTTGTCGAGATTTATCATCTGACGACCGATTCTAAGAGTCGGTTTGCCAAGCTTGATGTCTACATACGCCTGTGTGAGGCGAGTCTGCTCAGGATCAGCAACAACAGCATGGTTAGTCTGCCCATTTGTTGTACTATTATAGTTTTCATTTAGTGCACGTACATCAGTCATCTCAGCATACGCTTTGAGCCAGTCTGTACCGAACAGATCAGCACCTACACCGATAGTCAAACGGTTAGTAAATGCGTTTGCATTATCCTTCCCATCTTGATCCACCATCTCATAACGAGCTCTGATTTCACCTTTAGCTTTAATGTTGCTTAAGATGTCTACCCCTTCAGCTTGCGCAGAAACCGAACCTATCCCCATTATCATGACCGCAGCCATTGACATTTTTACCATTTTTCTCATTTATTCTCTCCTGTTTTGTCTCTTTAATCACCCATATTATAGAAGTGATACATAAGTGATAATTTTATCACTTATGTATCACTTCTTATTATGAAATGTATTAGGACGTCACATATTCTACATCCCTAAATTTTAAATTTGGTTTAAATTATATGATTTAGCAGTTATTTGTTTACATATTGTTATTAATCACACCATTTAAGCCATATTTTATATACAGGAGAGTTTTAAAAGCTTTTATATCTGTTATAATTTCGCCATGAGATTTAGAAAACTTAAAAAAAATAGAAATATTACAGACAAAAAAGAGGCTCAAAAATTTACTTACGCTCCATATAGCTACAGAGTCAAAGCTTTTATAACCGACCTCTTTATGATATATGCTCCCATACTCTATATAGTCACATATATAGTGCTTGATGGCAAAGATGAGTTCCAGTCCTCACAGCTAGGACCTTTAATTGGGGTAACGCTCTATGGTCTTATATATGCGGTCTTGCTCAGCAAGTTTGGGCAAACACCCGGGAAAAAAGCGTATGAGATGAGAGTAGTTGATGATAGAAGCGGCAAAAATATATCGTTTTTTAGAGCAATAGTTAGATTTATTGCTTTTCTTTTTACGGCTACGACACTTTTAGGACTTTTCGTACCATTTTATAGAAGAGACAAAAAAGCGCTTCATGATCTTATTTGTAAAACAATTGTGGTTGTTGAGAAGAAGTAAGGATTTAAGTTTAGATGAGGATGAAAACTCTTCTCTAGCTTAGAGAAGAGTTTTCTGTTTGAAAAAGAGTTAGTGTAGCTCTTTCCAAACTGATCTTTTCCACAAGAATGCAAAGATTGCAAATATAAGAATGTACCACATTACGTTCATACCTACAGATGCTCTCTCATCTCTTTTTGTATCACCCGCATCTGCCATATGCTCGATTACTTTATGAGCAACGTCTGCTGTAATACCTACTCTAGGCATTGCAGTTCCTTCAAGTTGTGATTGAGGATTTTCAATAAAAGTGCTCAAGAAGTGCTCACTACGAGAACGGATATACATTGAAAGATCCGGAGGAAGCTTGCCCATGTATTTGGTTAGTGATTCTTGATACTCCAACACTTGAATGTCAAATGCCAATGAATCTTTCTCAAACTTAAATGAAGGTTTTTCACCAATTTGCGTCCAGTTTTCATATCTCATCTCATGACATCTACCACAAGCATTTTCATATGCCATTTTAGGTGTCAACTCATCTTTGCTAACAGCAATTGATTGTAGATAAGCAACCATATCTGCGACTTCTTGATCAATGTCTCCGCCAGCTCCGTAAAACGCAACCATTGGGTGCATCTGACCTTTAGCCGCATCAAACTTATGCTCAACCTTAAGTGCATGTGCAGGGTTTTTAATAAGATTTGCCAAAAACTTAGCGTCATATATAACACCCGCCTCGCTTAAATCCGGTGGATTAACACCATAAGCTCCAGCAGCAGTTACAGGATCCATACCCGCAGGTACTCCCTCTTTTGTAATTGAGTGACAGCCTGTACAGCCGCCAGCTCCCATAGTTAACTCTTTACCGTTTATGGCATCACCTGTTTTTGAAATCGGTGCCAAATCAGCATAAGCAAAATTTTCGCTCTCTACATGTTTGTGCATAACACTGTGTGCATATGGCTCAACTAACCAGTACGTTAGGAGAGTAAAAGCAACAACAACAACCAGAATTAAAGGTTCTTTATTTTTCATCCTATTCTCCTTATACTTTTTTTTCATTCATAGTTATAAATGGAAGCGCTACCCATAAAACTATAAACGCTATCGCTGCAACTAAACCGATGGTGCTAAATATACCCTCTGGAGGCAATTTACCCATAGCAGTAAGCACTATCATGTCAATCAACAATAACCAGAACCAAACACTGAAAGCTCCACGACGACTTGCAGGAACTGCATTTGGACTTCTGTCTAACCATGGAAGAAGAACAAAGATTACTTGTGCAAAACCAAAAGCTATTAGTCCGATGTTTACAGAGAACGGACGTAAAATCTCATAAGACCACAAGAAGTACCACTCAGGGTAGATGTGCGCAGGCGTCTTAAGCATGTCTGCAGGGTCAAAGTTTACAGGGTCAAGTGCAAAACTGTAGTTGTAAAATACAAGATAGAAGAAGAATATTAAAAATATACCAACAACCATCATATCTTTACTCATAAAGTCATTAGCAAAACGCATAACTTTTGAGCCAGCTTTGTCGCCTGCTAAATATTTTTTGCTCTCAGCATCAAAATCAATCTCTTCACCGTCTTGGTTGTTAACGTGAGGAATACGAAGAGCTGCAAAGTGAAGCCCGATAAGTCCCATGATAGCCAATGGTAAAAGAAGAACGTGCAACATAAAGAAACGAGACAAGAATGCTTGAGCAGGAACATAATCCCCACGAATCCACTCAACTAGACCGTCCATATGTAATCCGCCAAGACTAAAGATGTTAGTAATAACCATACCAGCCCAGTAGCTCATTTGTCCCCATGGAAGCATATATCCGCTAAACGCTTCAGCAGAAAAAGTAACAAAAAGAAGCATACCGGAGATCCAGATCATCTCACGTCCCTTTTTATAAGAGCCGTAGTAGATACCCGTAAACATGTGAATATAGATAACCAAGAAAACAACAGATGCAGCTACACCGTGAATATTTCTCCATAACCATCCAAAATCGACCTCTCTCATGATAGTGTAGTTTACACTGTCAAATGCCAAATCAACATGTGGCTGATAGTACATTAAAAGGAAAATTCCTGAAACTAAAAGTAATGCAAATGTAATTGCCAAAACCATACCCATTGCCCATAAAAAGTTAATATTTTTCGGTATCCAATACTCAGATGCCATAACTTTTTCAACTTTTTCAATTGCTAAACGCTGGTTTAACCAATCTTTAACACTTGTTGCTTTTGTAAAATGTGCCATATCTCATCCCCCTCTTTAAAGCGTTATTCCGCTATCTTTCATAGCTTGAAATTCCGGACCTACTTCGCCTAGAATCATATTGTTACCTTCAATTTTAAATGGAGGAATATCAAATGCACGCGGTGGTGGAACTTTTGTTACTTCACCTGCCCAGTTAAACATACCGCCGTGACAAGCACATAAGAATGACTTCTCTACGGGATTGTAACCCGGAATACAACCTAAGTGTGTACATAAACCGATAGCAATCATAAACTCAGAGCCTCCGACTGTAACACTTCTTGCTTTTTGACTCTCTGACTGGTTAGCAATCATCTCAGCTGTTTTTTTCAAAACAAAGATTGGCTTTCCCCTCCATTTTTCTGTTATTAGTTCACCCTCTGGATATATTGTCATGTCCAGAGTAGTAAAACCGGCAGCTTTAACGCTTGGAAGCGGATCCCAAGACTTTTTCATTGCAACCAATGAACCAACGGCACCAACACCTGCCACGGCGCCAAATGCTTT
>NZ_JAVVFL010000248.1:0-2421 GCF_032250635.1 Sulfurimonas sp. | reverse complement strand
GCGGATATACCATTTTTAAAATTATTAGACACAGCAATATCAAGATAAAAATATCTGCCACAATCATATAGTTTAAGAACTCTTTTTTCTCAAAATTATTATCTTGGGAAAGATCAATGACCAATATCTCATCATCTAAATATTTCATATAAAGAAGATATCTGCTCTCTT
Organism: Sulfurimonas sp.; assembly: GCF_032250635.1. GTDB lineage: Bacteria > Campylobacterota > Campylobacteria > Campylobacterales > Sulfurimonadaceae > Sulfurimonas. Next base: position 2,250 of record NZ_JAVVFL010000248.1, on the reverse strand, counting down.
TGTCTTTTAATATTTTTACACTTGAGAACTCCGTATTATACTCATGTAAAACATGTGACTTCTCAATATAACTCTTCTTATCTTCAATAATTTCAAATTTTAGCTCTTTTAATCTTTCATCTAAACTTTTTTGGTCACTATTGGACATATATTTAAAGAGTTCCCCTGAGACATGTATGTACTTATCTCTCAACAATGTTTCAATTGTGTCTTTTGTCAGTTTATTTATCTCAATTGAGACAAAAAACATTAAAGAGAAGGTAATTAGAAAAAATATAATAACTTTATAAAAAATTGACATCTGTTATCCTATAAATTTATAGCCTATGCCCCATATAGACTTTATGTATTGGGGATCCTTTGAATCATCGCCAAGCTTCTGTCTTATGTTGCTTATATGCATATCTATTGTTCTGTCCTTGGAGTTGTACTCAATTCCGCTTATAGCATTTGAGATAGATTCCCTCGATAAAACCTTGGCGATATTCAATAAAAAAAGATGCAAGATGTCATACTCAATCTTGGTTAGATCCAACGTCAATCCCTCTATCTTTATCTCATGTTTGTCTTCATCTATCTCAAAATTGCCTATAGTTTTGTTCTTGCTTGTTCCTCTTCTTAAAATTGCATTTATTCTAAGGACAAGTTCTCTAGGTTCATAAGGTTTTGCCAAATAATCATCAGCACCCAAGTCAAATCCCAATATTTTGTCGCTTATCTCACCCCTCGCAGATGAGATTATAATAGGAACAGCCGATATCTGTCTGATTTTTTTACATACGTCAAAGCCATCCATTTGAGGCAACATTAAGTCAAGAACAACAAGAGAGTAGTTCTCGCTCTTGTTTTCCAGATGAGTAAGCGCCTCTTTTGGCTGAGTGAAAGCTTCTACATGAAAATCATAGTTTTCCAAATAATCGCAAATTAACGTTTGCATATCTAAGTCATCTTCTATAAGCATGATATTGTGCATTACTTTACTTCCCAATCATCAAAATAATTTACAAAATCCATCTTCTGTTCTTTGCTCAAAACGGCATGTATTTTCATAAGAAAGTTTTTTTCAATCTCTCTGGATTTAGCATCTAACTTGCTGTCAAGACTCTCTATGTCGTCGATATTAAGGTGCTCTTTCAAAAACAGATCTTTTTTCTTCAGCTCTGTTTCATCTTTAAATTTTTTAAACTCTTTTAGCTGGGTTCTAAACTCATATAAGATCTCTTTTATCACAAAACTTTGTTCTTTTGATAAGTTAAGGTGAGATAGCTCTTTATTGATATGCTGGACTTTATGATCTGCCAATAGCAGAGTAGTGAAAAAAAATATTAAAATAATTATGTACTTCAATTTTCAAATCCTAATTTAAATATAAACGTACTATTTTAATGTTTTTATTATTTGATATACCTTGTTTGATTGCAGTTTGGTTACAAAACTCTTTTAACTTTACGAATATGCTCAATAAACAAATCCTTCTCTTTATAGCCTGATAGACGATAATTATTTAGCTCCTGCTTATCCATGTCAAAAAAGATAATACCGGGAGGTCCAAAGAGGGAGTATTTTTTAAGCATCGCAATATCAAAATCCGTATTTTCAGTTACGTCTACTTTTATTCTCTCAAACTCTTCAACTTCTAGTGCAACATCTGCTCTGCTGAGGACATCTGCATCAAGCTCTTTGCAGTTTTCACACCATTTTGCGCTAAAGTAGACCATAACAGGCTTAGATGCTTGCTGCAGGGCACTGTTTAACTCTTTTGCCTTTATTGTTTTGAATGTCACTTCCGAGGCAGTTGAGAGCACCCTCTTTGATGATACGAAAGGTTCAAGAGGATTTTTAATGCTTTTTGCGCCGCCGATTGCTCCGACAATAAGAACCACACCGTAGATAAGAGCTAGCATAGAGAGCAGTTTTTTGAGCTGCTGCATCCTGCTTATATCTACACTCTTAATATTTTCAAACGGATTCATAAATATAGCCACGGCAACAAGTTGCACTCCCCATAGCAGAAGTATGGTTTGAGGCTCAAGTATTCTAGAGAGGAGCCAAATCGAGAACGCTATCATCGTAAAACCGAAAAACAGTTTTACATCCTCCATCCAAACACCAGGTTTTGGCAGAAATTTACCTGCACCCGCACCGAGCATAAGAAGCGGCACTCCCATACCAAAGCTCATAAAAAAGAGAGACAGACCGCCTAAGAGCTCATTTCCGCTCTGTCCTATATATATAAGAGCGCCCGCAAGC
>NZ_JAVVFL010000031.1:0-14214 GCF_032250635.1 Sulfurimonas sp. | reverse complement strand
ATTACTTCCTTTGGCGTGATAAATTAAATAAAAAAGAGAAACATGATACAACTTATAAACATTTCAAAAAGTTTCGGAAAACAGGAGCTTTTTAGCAACCTCAGCTTTAAGCTCAACCCGGGTAACAAGATGGGTCTGGTCGGACGCAACGGAAGCGGAAAATCTACGCTTTTTAAACTTATTTTAGGTGAAGACACTCCTGATACAGGGGAAGTAATCATCCCAAGAGGGTATAAAATAGGCGCGCTTAAGCAGTATCTAGAATTTAGCGAAAGCACTCTTAGAGAAGAGGCGGCTCTAGCGCTTGAAGAGGATATGAAGTATGATATCTACCGAGTTGAGAAGATCTTGTTTGGTTTGGGTTTTACGCAAGATGATTTAGACAAAGACCCGCTCTCCTTCTCGGGCGGTTTTCAGATCCGTATCAACCTTGCAAAGCTTCTGGTAACCGAACCAAATCTGCTTCTCTTGGATGAGCCGACAAACTACCTTGACATCCTCTCTCTTAGATGGCTGAAAAATTTTCTAAAAGCTTTTGAGGGCGAAGTTATTTTAATCACTCACGACAGAGATTTTATGGACGCTGTCACTACACACACCATGGGGATTGTACGCAGAAATCTAAGGGTTATTGCCGGAGATACGCACAAATACTACGAGCAACTCCAAGCCAATGATGAGCTGCATGAGAAACAGAAGATAGCACAAGATAAGAAAGTAAAAGAGCTTGAGGATTTTATCGCCAGAAACAAGGCGCGTGCCTCAACCGCGGCTCTTGCTCAGTCAAAAGTAAAACAGCTTGGGAAGATGGATCTGCTTGAAGATTTGGGGTACGACTCATCTTTGGAATTTGATTTTAACTACAAAGATACACCTGCGAAGGTTCTTCTTGATGTTAAAAATCTAAGTTTCGGGTATACGCCCGATAACATTCTGTTTAAAAATATCTCTTTCGTGCTTGAAAAGGGCGAGCGTCTTGGGATTATCGGAAAAAACGGTAAAGGTAAATCAACCCTCCTAAATACAATTGCAGGGGAGTTAAAGCCGCTTAGCGGTGAGGTTCAGATGCACACAAGTACAGCTTTTGCGCACTTCGGGCAGACAAATATCGCAAGGCTCCATCCAAGCAGCAGCGTCTTGGACGAGATTCACTCCGCCAACACAAAGCTCTCTGCGCAAAGTATTCGCTCTATTGCGGGCGCCATGATGTTTAGCGGGGATAGTGCGGATAAAAAAGTCTCTCTTCTCTCAGGCGGCGAAAAAAGCCGTGTTATGCTAGGGCAAATTTTGGCACGTGATGTAAACCTCCTCTTTTTGGATGAGCCTACAAACCACCTAGACATGGACTCCATAGAAGCACTGACGGTAGCAATCCAAAACTTTAAAGGCTCCGTAATCGTCGTAACCCACTCCGAAGAGTTGCTGCGCCGCACATGTGACAGGCTTATCATATTTACAAAAAACGGCGCCGAGTATTTTGACGGCGGGTATGACCTGTTCTTAGAAAAAATGGGCTGGGAAGAGGAAGAGAATGAAGAGAAGGGCAAGCAAAAACCCAAAACAAACTTCAAAAACAGCAAAAAAGCAAAAGCAGACCTCATCAGAGACAAAAACAAACTAATTTCGCCGATGAGAAAAAAAATTGACAAACTTGAAGCCTCTATCATAAAGAGCGAAGAGACTTTAGCTTCTCATCAAAAAAAACTGCTTGAAGCTTCAACCAAAGGAGATAGTTTTAAAATCATAGAGTTTTCAAAACTTGTCTCTTTGGAGCAAAAAGAGGTTGAGAAGATGTTTGAACTATTAGAGATTTTACAAAACGAATTTGACACGATATCAGAGGATTTTGATATAAAAATTGCAGAAGTTGAGCAATCGCAATAGAGAAATTTTTGATTTATGCAAACATATAAGATATATTTTAAACAAAAAGGTTAATGGCTTGACAAACTGCAATCACTACTCAATGCCATTAAGGAATGGTTTTGTCTATAACAGAGCAACCATCTCCTTGGCGATTCTACTCTCGCTCCTTGTCGGAGCTATCATCTGGAATGCTGCTCAAAACTACTACCATTTCATCGCTGCAGAAAAGTTTGAGACTGCCGTAAATGAAAATATAGAGAGCATCAACAAACGAATGCTAAAGTACGAAACGCTCCTCCAAGGCGGAATAGCCTTATTTCACGTTCATGGCGGAATAGGCTTATTTCACGGAAGCGAAAGTATAACTCGCAAAGAGTGGCATGACTTCATAAAAGCTATCGATATTAGGAAGAACTACCCAGGCATTCAAGGCATAGGCTTTTCTAAGATGCTTCAGCCGGAAGATGTGGTAAAAGTCGAACAGGAGATGAGGGATGAGGGGTTTGCATCATTTTCCATTAAACCCGCAGGAGAGCGTAAGATATACAGCTCTATCTTATATCTTGAGCCGATGGACAAAAGAAACATGGCGGCAATCGGTTATGATATGTTTTCAGAACCGGTGCGCAGAGCTGCGATGCAAAGAGCAATAGAGAGCGGAGAGGCTTCTATCTCTGGAAAAGTCACTCTCATGCAAGAGATTGACGAAGATGTGCAGCCCGGTATTTTAATGTATCTGCCGCTATATGAAAAAGGCGCAAATATCGAGACCATTGAGGAGCGACGCAAAGCTTTAATAGGATTTGTTTACAGCCCTTTTCGTATGAACGACCTTATGGAAAAAATCGTTTTAAAATCATCAATTTTAAACTTTGAAATATATGACGGTGAGGATATCTCCAAAGAACATCTGCTTTATAGGTCATTCAAACCAAACTCATACAGATCAAAATTCAATACCGAAAAAAGTGTTGAGCTAAATAATGCAACGTGGCACATACGCTTCTCAAGCACAAAAGAGTTTGACAACTCTGCCGATGTAATATATCCTCTTTTGATGACAGCGGCAGGTTTAGCCGTACAGTTTTTGCTGCTTTTTATTATCTTAATGCTCTTTAAAAGCAGATATATGCTCAAAATCCAAGCTCAAGAGCTGACAAAGCTCTCCCAGGCAGTTGAGCAGAGTCCAAGCAGCATCATAATTACAAATCTTGATGGAAAAATAGAGTATGTAAACAGAGCTTTTACAGAAATTACGGGCTATACAAAAGATGAGGCTATCGGAAAAAATCCCCACTTTTTAGAGTCCGGTAAAACAGGTGCCGATGCGTATGACGATATGTGGAAGACCATAAAACTTGGGAAAACATGGCACGGAGAGTTTGTAAACAAAAACAAAAACGGCGAAGAGTACATTGAGGGAGTAAAGGCGGCACCTATTTTTCAAGCAGATGGAACAATCTCTCACTATATGGCAATAAAAGAGGATATCACTGATAAAAAACGCGCAGAAGAACGCATCCACTTTCTTGCTAACTTTGACGCTCTTACCGGGCTTCCAAACAGATATCAGCTTGAGGAGCGCCTTAAATACACTATTGGTGCGGCAAAACGAAATAGTGAACAATTTAGTATTATATTTTTGGACCTAGACCTTTTCAAAGAGGTAAATGATACACTTGGGCATGATGCCGGCGATGCTCTGCTAGTTGAACTTGCAAAAAGATTTAATGCTGTTTTACGCGAGGTCGATACCGCATCACGCGTTGGTGGCGATGAGTTTATATTTCTGCTGCCAAATACGCCCTCTTCCGGCGTTTCACATATAGCCGAGAAACTTCTTAAAATAATCGATACACCGTGTGAATTCAACAGAAGTGAAATGCGTGTAACAGCCTCGATAGGCATTGCAATCTATCCTGAGGACGGGCTTGACCAACAGACACTATTTAAAAAAGCAGATACGGCAATGTATGAGGCAAAAGAGAACGGAAGAAACAGATACCGTTTCTTTAACAAAGAGAATTGAATTAAATCTCAATTCTCTTTATAAACTCTTTAATACTCTCTTTCTCTTTTTGGGTTATCAGCGTAAAAGAGCACCCTTTTGTATAAACTTTATCCATCATCTTTTGCGCATTTGTCAAGTTATCAACAAGGTATATAAGTAAAAAAGAGTCCTCCCCCCAGCGAATCAGCATATCGTCCTGTCGTATAATGCCCTTAAAGTGCTTCACCAGCTCAGGCAGCTCAGATGCCTCTTTTTCTTCACTCTTTATATGTATGGCACTGATTATTTTTTTATTGAAGGTAGCTGCATCTTGATAACTTTGCGCAATCTGCAAAAAGTAGTTTTTAGCGTAAGCACCGCTTTGCTTGTCAATGCTTGCATTATTTTCAATCATAATGCGTTTAATGAGCGTCTGAGTAATATCCTCAAAAACTGCAATCACATACTCCTCTATATTCTGCACCTTTACTAAAAAAGCATGAGGCTCGTATGTGGCTGTCATCATGCTGACAATCCTATCCATCTCAGGAAGCTCTGAAATAGCATCAACCCAACTGCTCCCTTTTGCAACTTTTTCCCCATGGAAATAGGATGGGTGCGGAACAAAATTATTTACAAACGGACCGAACTCCTCTTTGTAATCATCTAAAGATGAGACTGCAAAAAACTTTTTAAATGCTTTGTTTATAAGAGCTGGTGTACTCTCTTGAAAAACTACTATCAAATCTTTTTGCGAATCAATAATGCTCTGAATAATCGCTAAACTTATCTCTTCTCTCATGCGTTACTCACCTCTGTTTTTAAATTTTTTATCTCTTTAGTTCCACTCGTTTATCTTGCCGAAAAGCTCCATCTGCGTCAAATAGAGCCTTACATCAAACTCAACTTGATGGTAAGAGGGCTGCAGGTACTCACACAAAGAGTAAAACGCTCTGTTATGCTCTTTGGCTTTAAAGTGTGCAAGCTCATGCACGACTATCATCTCCAAAAACTCCAAAGGAACGCTCTTGAAGATGGAAGATATGCGAATCTCATTTTTACTCTTTAGTTTTGCACCTTGAACTCTTGAGACAAAGTGGTGCGTTCCAAGAGCATTATGGATAACATTTATCTTGGCGTCATAAAGAACTTTACTTAGTGTCGGCGCATTTTTGATGTTGGCATTTTTAAGCTCGTTAACATAGGCAAAAAGCGCCTTGTCTGTTTTTATAGCATGAGGGTTCGCGTACTTTTTTTTAAGGTGCTGCTCTAGCTTCTCTTGCTTTATAAGCTCCAACACCTGCTTTTTTGTCGTCTCTGAGTAGTGGTTTATATATTTTAAAGAATCCAAACCGAAAATTTCTTCCCTTTGATTTTTCCATTTTTAAGCTTCTCGTGTGCCTCATCTACCTTGAGAGCTTCTATGGCAACATAACTCTGTCTGTCATAGATATCTATCTTTCCTATAGAATCGCCGCTTAGTCCCGCTTCACCGGTGAGTGCACCCAAAATATCGCCTGCGCGGACTTTATCTTTTTTCCCGCCCTCGATGACAAGCGTTATGTTCTGCGGCTTCATCTCAAAGCCGTTTACTGCTTTTAAAGTGTCGGCAGATTCAAAAAGACGGCTCTCATTTCTGTACTCATCCGCCTTGGGAGCTTCATAAGCACTAAAGAGAGTAAAAGCCAGCCCCTCTTCTCCCGCGCGAGCTGTTCTGCCTATGCGGTGCGTGTATATCTCTTCGCTATGGGGCAAGTCGTAGTTTACAACCATTGAGAGCTCTTTGATGTCAAGTCCGCGTGCCGCGACATCCGTTGCCACTAACACTCTACAGCTTTTGTTAGCAAACTGCACTAACACATCATTTCTCTCATACTGCTCCAAATCCCCATGAATTGCAAGCGCATCAATCCTATTTTTCTGCAAAGTCTGAGCAATTTCCTGAACCTCCGCCTTTGTGTTAGCAAACACAATAACGTTATCGGGTTTGAAATTACTCAAAATATTTATAAGCACTTCTGTCTTCTGTGAGTTTTGCACTTCGTAAAATCGCTCCGTAATCTTGTTGGCAACTTCGGTAGAGGTAGTCTTTATATTTATGGCATCATTTTGGATTAATGCGCTGATATCCATAATCTCATCAGTATATGTAGCAGAGAAGAGCAGTGTCTGACTCGATTTTGAAACAAACTCTAAAACCTCATTTATCTCCTCGCTAAACCCCATATCGAGCATTCTGTCCGCTTCATCCAAAACTAACATATCAACATCTTCAAGCGAGAGTGTCTCTTTTTTGAGATGCTTTAAAATGCGCCCCGGAGTTCCAACGATGATGTGCGCGCCATGACGAAGCGAGCCCAGCTGCGGACCGAAAGCACTTCCGCCACACAGGGTTAAAATCTTTATGTTATGTGAAAATCTTGCGAGCATTCTAAGCTCACGTGCCACCTGATCTGCAAGCTCGCGTGTCGGACAGAGCACCAAAGATTGGACTCTAAACTTTTTAACTTGAAGTTTATGAAGCAGCCCGATACCAAAAGCGGCAGTCTTACCGCTTCCCGTTTTTGCCTGGGCGATTACGTCTCTGCCCTCAAGTATATAAGGCAGGCTCTGCTCCTGAATCGGCGTCATCTCTTTATAACCTATCTCACCAAGGTTATGAAGCATCTCTTTGCTAAGAGGAAGGTTTGAGAAATCTTTTTTATCCATCTTTTTACCCATCTATCGAGGAGAGTGCGACTTCAAAAACCGCAACCTCTTTCATCGATTCTATTGTTATTTTTCCTATTGTGCCACTCTCAAGAGAGTGTTGCTTTTCAAATTCAATCATAGCTTTTTGGTTAAACTCCTCTATATCTCTAACTAATGCATATATCTCGCCCAAAATACCGCTATCGCTTAACAGCGCATTTCGTACAACATCATACACGTTCATCTCATCTAAAATCTTCTCAATTTTCTCTTCAAAAAGAACATCGATTAAAGAGAGTACTCCCACAAAATATGCCTGGTCTAACATACTTTTACCGGCATCTGGCACTGCTTCTTTGAAAATTTTCTCCATTAAGACGGTGCGGTTTTTTACCATCAACATAAGCGGTGATGTCTTTGGGTTTGGAATATTTGCCATTGAATAAATCAACATCATCAGCCACTTTGAGAGCGGCTCTCTTCCCACCAATGTCAAAATATGGTGAATTGATGAGATCTTGTTTTTAAAGTGAAATGCGCCTGAATTTATATACTTTAGGAGCAAAACAGTTATTGAGCTGTTTTTTTTGAACTCACTCACAATAACTTCAAAATCTGCATTGTTTGCAAGAAGAGAGTAGAGTTTTAAAATATTAAGTCTTGATGGCTTGCACTGATCCTCTTCAAACATCTTTGCTTTTGAGAAGTAGTAGCCTTGAAAAAAGAGGCAACCCAGACTCTTTGCAAACTCATATCTAAGCTTGTCGGATACATTTCTCGCAACAACGCTCACACCCCTTTCTTTTACTCTGGCAACCATCTCTTTGCTATCTTCATTCACTAAAACGGTTCTGTTAAAGTCTATTTTGACAAATGAGACCTCATCTATTATCTTTGAGTATTTGCTCATTGACGCGGCGTTAGGCGCAAAGTCGTCAATCGCTAAAATATACCCTTTTTCATTCAAATCGCAAACTTTTTTTATAACCTCTTCCCTTAGCTCTATATCTGCGCTTAATGAGAAAATAAAGAACTCATGTGGAAGCGTATAGATTTTATTGCCAAGCAACAGGCTTTCATCTACTTTTATAAATGCTCTGCGCTTTCCTAAAACCGACTGGGTACCGATTTTGACTAAAGTATCAACAAGTGAACTCTCAAATATAAAACCACTCTCCGCATCCTGCGATTTTTGCGGAGTATAGAGCACTTCATAAAAATCAACCTTCGCCTCTCGACTAAGAATCGGCTGGTGTGCGAAGTATAAGTTTTGCATACAAAATCCTCACTTTTTACAAAAGTAGATTATATTATCTTTTTGCTACAATACCCTAATAATTAGGAGAATATGCATAATGTTTGAAGCCCTTTATGTAGCAGTAGGAGTACTCTTTGGCGCGCTTGGCGTCTGGATTGCTATTGTTAGCAGTTTAAAAAACAGCCTTCTTAAAGAGAGTGAAAAATCGGCGATTCTGCTAAACAAAAACGCTGTCTTAGAGGAGCGTATTGATGGCATAAATGAGAAAAACAGAGAGAAGTTTGAACTGCTAGAGCAAAGCAGAGAGCAGATGAGACTGGAGTTTAAAGAACTTGCTCAAAAAATTCTAGAAAACAACTCACAAAAGTTCTCTTTGCAAAATCAAGAAAATATCTCCAAGATGATAGACCCCATGAGAGAGCAGTTCAGAGAGTTTAAAAAGCAGATTGATGATGTCTACATCAAAGAGGCAAAAGACCGCTCCATGCTTCAAGCCGAGATAAGAAGCATCAAAGAGATAAACCATCAGATGAGCAAAGATGCCAAAAACCTTACAAAAGCACTCAAAGGCGAGAGCAAAAAACAGGGAGTTTGGGGGGAGATGGTCTTAGAAAGCGTGCTTGAGCACTCCGGTCTAAGGCTTGGGAAGGAGTATGAGAGAGAGGTCGCTTTAGAGCATGAGAGCGACGGCAGCCGCTACCGCCCCGATGTCGTGGTGCATCTTCCTGATAGCAGGGATATAATCATAGATGCTAAAACCTCTCTGGTTGCCTACGAGCGCTACTCATCGGCTGAGGATGAGGAGCAAAAGGAGCAATTTGTTATGGCGCATGTGCTTTCTATGAAAAAGCATATAAAAGAGCTGAGCGAGAAGGATTACACAAATCTAAAGGGCATAAAAACACTCGATTTTATCTTTATGTTCGTGCCAATAGAGAGTGCGCTGCTTATGGCGATGGAGTATGACGGCTCGCTATTTGACCATGCTTTTAAAAGAAATGTTATCTTGGTAGGTCCTACGACGCTTATGGTCTCCCTGCGCGCTGTAGAGAACAGCTGGAAATATGAGAGACAGCAGAGAAATGCACAAGAGATAGCAAAACGTGCGGGGCTGCTTTTTGACAAATTTGCGGGGTTTATTGAGAGTGTAGAGAAACTCGGAAATCAGATAACGACCGTTCAAAAAACCTACGAGGAGACCTTTGCAAAACTCCACTCCGGAAGCGGTAGCATCACAAGCCAGTTTCAGAAGCTTCAAAAACTCGGAGCGGCAAATAGCAAAAATCTGCCCGAACATATATCTGGCAAAATTGAAGATTAAAAGTTATAATTCACTTTAAAAATGAAAAAGGAGAAGATATGAAAGAAGAGGAAATTTTAGGCGATACTGTTGAGTTTTTGGATGAAGAGCTTAAAAAAACTCTTGGAGCAATTCAAGATATCGCTGCAAAAGTGTACGAGGGGAAGCTTGACTCATATGAAGGATTTTTAGAGACTGAGAAATACAACAAAAGAGTTGTAGAACTTGGAAACAAGCTCAAAGAAAAAGGCGTAGATGTGACGCAGGTTGCCGAGTATAAAGAATTTTAACTCTTTTTACTCACTTTATATATAAAACTAAATACCTCTGCAACAGCTCTATAAAGAGCTTCTGGAACCTCTTTGTCAAGCTCCACTTTTGAGAGCAGCTCGATGAGATCCTCATCTTTTTTGATGGGGAGATTGTGAAGTTCGGCGATTTTTATAATATTTTCGGCACTCTTTCCCTGCCCCTTGGCAACTACGCGCGGCGCTTTCTCTTTTGTTGCATCGTACCTTAGAGCGGCTGCTTTTTTCATATTTTTACCTCAAACCCCATGTCAATTTCTCGCGGCGCCGTCTCATATGGTGAGCTTTTTTTGGGGGTATCAAAAATACGTATCTCTCTTGGCGTAATTTGTGATTCAATCAAAGCAGAACGCAAAGAAGCGATACTCTCTTTTACAATCTCTTTAAACTCAGAATTATCCGAGTAGATGTGAATATTTATCTGATTCTCCTCATAAAGTGCAAGTTTAAGTTTGAGCTCTCCATACTCTTTTAGCTTCAAATCTATATCGCAGTAAAATATGCTGTTTTTATCTTTTTTAATGTTAATATTTCCCTCTTCAAGGCTATCCCATGAGAAGGGAAGATAGAGTGACGAGGAGTTTGAGAGGTGGGAGAGCAGTTGAAAGTAGTCTATCTGCAGCAGCAGTTTATCTACATGCTTTAAAATCTCTGTTTGATTTGGATGCGGTGATTTTGCTATCTCCTCGCCCGCTTTTAGCAAAACCGACTTTAAATCTTGTGACAAAATCTCTTTAATATTATTCTCGGTTGCCAATGTTTGGGGTGTTGTAAGTTGAGTCAGTTTTGAAACAAGAGCTGCGCTCTCTTTTGAAAAAAGAGGGTCAACCTTTTCAGCCGCACCTTTTAAAACATCAACCACGGTGCGGATTTCCTGAGGTATTTTTTTCTCCAGCAAAGTATCCAGTGCAGCTTTTGGCGTCATATTTTCAGCCGTAACTACCTTTAGCGACTCTACAATCTTTATAAGCGCATCAAAGAGACCCTTGACCTCTGGCTTTGTGCTTTGCGTCATCTGCGCATTTAGCTGTTGCAGAGCTTCTTGCAACAAAATAGGTTTAAAATTGTCTGCACTAAGCATCTTTTGAGAGACCAAATGCTCTACTTTTAAGAGCTGTTTCTCAAAGCCTTTGGTCGTTATGATGTCTGCACTCTTTAACTGCTCTGAGAGTTTTGAGACAATATTTTCCACCCCTTTTGCCAACTGCACTAAGGCGCTCTTACTATCTTTTGGGGTCTGTAAAAGGGCGCTGTTTGTCGCCTCTTTTAGCGTCGGCGAGGCTAGCAGCTCTTTTATGTTTTGAGCAAGCAGTTTTGCGCCTGGCATCTCGCTTTTTAGCATATTTTTTTCAAGTGATGCCAACATATTTTTGAGCTCTACTTGAGGGTTTTGCACATTTTTGAGTCTGGATTCTAAAAAAACACCCGAATTTTCAAGCTTCTGTTTTAAAACAGGCTCGCTAAGCTCTTTGATATCTAGGAGAAACTTTTTAAGAGTTGTCTCAATCGGCAGAGAATTTTTTTCACTCTTGAGCGTACCAAGAAGCTCTTTTACCGTGCTTGTAATATTGCCTAAATCTTTTAGCGTTGGGTTGTTCTTTGCAAGATTTAAAAGAGTCTTGTTGGAGTCTGAACTTACTCCGCTCTCTTTGAGCAGAGAGTTCATAACAGATTTCAAATCCTTATCTTTTAAAACCGCCTCCATCTCTTTTGGCGTTGCCTCTTTTAAAACAGTCGCTAACGCTCTGTTAGTGTTTGGAAGAATGATGCCGAGCTCTTTATTTAGCGATGTGTTGATCATGGCTAAAGTATATCATTTATCGAGTAAAAACAAAAAGCTTGGTATAAGTTTTGCTCCACTTTTTTTGTCTTAACTTTTGTACACATGTAAAGGAGAAGTTATGAAAATAGAAAACTTTGTGCTTGATTTGCACTCCGAGTCATCAAAAAGCAGCTCTAGCACGATTACAACTTTTACGAGCGAACTCCAAAGCGAGAACTCAAAGCGCCTAAAAGAGGTTGAAGCAATCAACGCACAGGTTGCCTTTTGCAAACGTCTTGAGTTTGAGTTGATTCAGCAGCTCATCTTTAGACTAAACTCTAAGCCGTATAAATTTAAAGCAGTAGATGCAAGCGAGTTTACAAACCATGAAGTCTCCGTGCACAAGGAGTATAGAGAGTCTCAAAGCCTCGATGTAAGCATGGGTGGTTTTATATACACTTCAAACAGAAGAATAGAGATAAATATCGACATCTCCATGTCACACTCTTTTGTCTCAAACCACGAGATTATACGTCAGCAGTTTTATGATCCGCTGGTACTGAACTTTGAGGGCGAACTGCCTGATCTTGGCAGCACGAACTTCTCTTTTGACATAGATGCAAACGGAGAGTGCGACCAGATCTCTCTGCTTAAGAAAGGGAACAGTTTTTTAGCGCTCGATAAAAACGCAAACAACAAAATCGATGACGGTTTGGAGCTTTTTGGCACACTAAACGGAGATGGGTTTGCAGATCTAAGACGCTACGACAGCGACAATAATGGCTGGATAGATGAGTGTGACCCTATTTTTAATGGTCTGCGTATCTGGCAAAAAACTGAAGATGAAGATCGTCTTGTAGCTCTTGGAGAAGTCGGTATCGGCGCTATTTATCTTGGCAATACAGATGGAAATATTGATATTAAAAACGAGGAAAACAAAACCCTTGGACGCATAAGAGCAACCGGGCTTTTTCTAAATGAAGATGGAACAAGCGGGGTAATGTCACAGATAGATTTTGCGCGACAAAACTCACCCCTCACTGAGTTTTTGAAAACAGTATAGATGGGGCAAAAGCTCCATCTTCTAAACTTTAGTATATCTTCTTTACTCTACCGACTTCTCGGCTCATTAGACGAACTTTAATCCCATGAGGATGTAAAGGCGATTTTGTCAAAATATCGCGGACAATGCCATCGGTAAGTTTTCCACTCGCCTGATCCTCTTTGAGGACTATTGCTACGCTCATTCCGCTTCTTATATCTGCTCTTTTTATTTGGTTCATCTATTTATCCTTGCATTAAATCTTCTAAAATTTAGATTTTTTAAGTATAGCATCTCTTGTTATTTTTTTGAAAAATTGGTCTCCCCACGAGGAATCGAACCTCGAGCTATCCCTTAGGAGGGGACTGCTTTATCCAATTAAGCGATGAGGAGGGATAAGAAAGAGTGAAATTTTAGCATTAAAAACTCTCAATAGGTAAATGCGATGCGTTTTTTATACTATATAATTTTTATTCAAGTATAATTTCAAAAACCAACCAAAGGCTCATTAATGGCAAAATACCCTTCACTCCTAGAACAGTTTCGCTCTTTTTGTTTTCAAAATAAGTCGCAGGATTTGGAGCGCTCAATAGAGTATTTCTCGGTATTTGGCGGGATGAGTTGGGGTGTTGATATGTCAAAAAATCTTGAAGAACTAATTGAGAACAAGGTTTTAAAAAACTATACATATATCCATGGAGACATTACAAAAATCACTCACAGCGACAAGATAAGCCACGCACTCTTAAGCGCCGCTGCAACAGGTGACGGACGAGTTCACTCTGCACTAAAGAGAGCACGCATCTCAAGAGCAGAGGGCGAAGAGGCAATCGATGCACTTTGCGCTAAAAACATTCTAAAACGCGAATATTCACTTGAATCTCCACCTAATGAAGATGATAAGGTAGATGAAAAACTAAACTTCAGCACCCCTTTTATGCGTTTTTGGTTTGCTTTTGTCTCCCCCTATTTTAAAACTATCAAAGATGGAGATTTCAAAGAGGCGACGGAATCGTTTGCAAACCGAAAAAGCGAATTTTACGAACTTACTTTTAAAAAACTCGCTCATGAGCTTATAAAAAAGAGCCTCAAAGATGACCCGATTGTAGAGATTGGAAGCTATTGGGATAGAAATACGCAGATAGACATCTTGGCAAAGACAAAGTCGGGTAAAGTCGTTGCGGGAGTATGCAAATTCTCCAACCAAAAAGCAAAAAAGAGTGAGCTTAGTAAGCTTCAAGAGCAGTGCCGCTTAGCCGAGCTAACGCCTAACACCTATGTTATAGTCTCCAAAGGCGGCTTTTCAAACGAGTTAAAAGCCTTAAAGGGCGAAGATCTGAAACTGTTTGCGCTTAAAAACTTTAAAACATTAATAGAAGAGTTGAGCGAAAAAGATTTTATAGAGTGCGTAGGAAAAAAATATTAACAATTTAATCAATCTATTAACCCAGAAAACTGCTCTCAAGCGTGAACATATAGAAAATATTTTAAAACTTCTTGAAGAGGGCTCGACCATCCCTTTTATAGCCCGCTACCGCAAAGAGATGACGGGCGGAGCGGATGATGAAGTGCTCCGTGAGTTTGAGACTATATACATGAGTGCCAAAAAACTCTTAGAGAGAAAAGAGGAGATTTTAAGACTTATTGCCGAGAGAGCAACTCTTAGCGATGCGCTTAAAAAAAGCATAGAAGATGCCGAGAGCCTGCGTGTTTTAGAGGACATCTACCGTCCATACAAAGAGAAGAAAAACTCACGCGCGGCGACTGCCATAGAGAATGGTCTCTCTCCTCTTTCAGATATTTTAGAAAAAGCGCGACTTAGCGAAGCCGAGTTCAAAACGAAGGCAAAAGAGTTTGTAAAAAGTGCTGTTACCTCCGTAGATGAAGCGGTACAAGGAGCGCAGGATATTTTGGCAGAGCGTTATGCCGATATGCCTAGAGAGCGCGAATCCATAAGAAACAACATGCTTCGCCATGGAGTTTTAGAGATTAAAAAG
>NZ_JAVVFL010000030.1:0-14344 GCF_032250635.1 Sulfurimonas sp. | reverse complement strand
ATTCTAAGTCCAAAGATCGGCGATATCTGCATATAGGGAATCTTTACCAAAGAGCTGCTTACCCCTTGAGCTAGGATGATATTTTTGGCTTTTATATCTTCTAGAGTGTAGATGCCGTCCTCAAAACAGAGCTCTTGTATATCTTTTTTGTAAAAATCACACCCTTTGGTTAACTCATGGCAGATCTGCACAGGCTCTATAACTGCTGCATTTTCATAAAAGTAACCCTCGATATCCATAAAGTCTTTTGATATCTTATGCAATTTTTTAGTGTCATAATGCTCACATGTCATGCTGTTTTTGGAGAGTTTACCCTCATCGAAATTACCGTTAGCAACCCTAAGAACACCCTTTTTATCCACCGCTTTTGGCAGCAGCTTTTGATAAAAACTCAAAGAGAACTCTAGTGCCTCGTTTACTAAAGAGTTATAAGGATTTGTCTTGCCGGGTAGAGGAGATAAAAAAGCTCCTGCTGCGCCGCTTGCACCTCCAGCAATCGCCTCTCTGTCTATGAGTGCAACACTTTTGTTCTCTTTGTGTAAAAAATAAGCCATGTTGCATCCCGCACTTCCGGCTCCGATTATTAAGAAGTCATATATTTTCATTTTGGCATTATAGAAAATAAAGCCTTAATGGTTAATTTTCAAGTAGATATTGTTTTTGTGATGTTATAATCGCGCAAATATATAACTATAGGATATAAAATGTATGGACTTTTTGATGATGAAGATGATCTACTAACCGGCTCGCCTAAGAGCAAACTAATGGATGTTATTTTCAATGCAAACAACGATGTAGTAAGATATGAGATTGAAAAATTTATCGACAGAGCTGCTGCCATGGAGATGATGATGAGAGAGCGATGTGGCGATAAATTTAGTGATGACGGCGATGAGGTAGAAAAAGAGATTCGCGCTTACACTCTTTCTAGAAGAGATGAAGTTGATGATTTTGCAAAAAATCTGTATATCGAAATGATGGGTGCAATTTTAACAAAGAGCGAATAGTTGAAAACAGTTTTACGACTATTTACCCTCTTGCTACTTAGTTTTAGTTTCATATTTGCCAATAATTTTGTACAAAGCAGAGAAATGTCACTGAAAAAAGATGAGCAAAAGAAAATTCTTGTAAAATATGACAATAAAGAAAAAGTTTTTAAATTTAGATGGACGCTATATAAAAATGGTGGATTGGTAGTTTTTAGATCATACGACAAAGTTGTTGCTCAAAATGTACTCTACTTAAGGCATAAAAACCAAAGTTTCAGAGTTGAGTTAAAGCCAAGAGGCGCGGATTTTTACAATACGCCCTATATGTTGGTGAAATTTAAAGAGTTTGATCAAAAATCAAAAGAGGCGCTGTTTGAAATATTTTTATCCGACGATAAGGGACAGATTGTGCTTGAGTATTTAAAGATGGCTAAAGAGGGATGATGCAAAGAGTTGAGAGCGAAATAGAAAGATTGATTGGGGAGATAGAGTATGACGAAGTAACACGTCTTTTTAGTACGCTTTCAGGCGGTAAAAGACTCCGCGCAAAACTTATTTTAAAGATTGCACCCTCAAGCGAGAAAGCTCCTCTTTTAGCGGCTATTGTTGAGCTTATCCACGCTGCGAGCCTGCTTCATGATGATGTAATAGATGAAGCAACCCTAAGACGCGGAACTGCTTCTGTGAATGCAACTGAGGGAAGCAAAAATGCCGTGATGTTAGGAGATATTTTATACTCAAAAGCTTTTAGTGAGCTGGTCTTGTTTGACAGAGATATTGCCAAGATAATTGCCTCAAGTGTTACCGCACTTAGTAAAGGCGAAATGATGGATGTTAAAATGGCTGAGAGTTTTAATGATGATGAAGAGAAATATCTTGAGATGTTATACCTTAAAACAGCCACCCTTATTGAAGCTGCAGCTCACGGGGCTGCCATTTTAGAAGGCAAAGACCCAATCTCTCACGCACTTTATGGAAGAAATCTAGGGCTCTCTTTTCAGATAATAGACGACATACTCGACATCACAAGCGACGAAACAACTCTTGGAAAACCTGCAATGAATGATTTTGTAGAAGGTAAATGCACACTGCCATATATTTATCTTTACAGAGTCATGCATAACGACGAGAAAGAGAAGCTAAAAAATCTTCATGCTAAAGTTTTAAGCGAAGATGAGAGCGCATGGATCAGAGGCAAGATGCAAGAGCACAAGAGCATTGAAAAATCTTTTGAGTTGGCGCAAAAATTATCAGACGAGGCGATGAATGCGATGAGAGATGACGAACAGCTCATAAATATTTTACAGACTATGATAAAAAGAAGTTATTGATGCACTATTTAAATATAAGTTTTTCACATAAAAACTCAACAATGGAAGTTAGAGAGAAACTCTCTTACAAAGATGAACAGGCAAAAAGGGGATGTTTAACCAAGTTAAACGCAAGCCCCGCAATAAATGAGTCGATTCTAATCTCTACGTGTAACCGCATGGAAGTATTTTGCAGCTGCAGCGATGTAGAAGTCGCAACTCAGCATATTTTTGAGATGTTGACGGCAAGATCTGGCATCTCTATCGATGAGCTTGAGGGAAGGGCGAGCATATTTGATGACAGCAGCGCCATTCATCATATATTTTCAGTTGCATCCTCTCTTGACTCTATGGTTGTCGGCGAGACGCAAATCGCGGGACAGCTTAAAGATGCTTTTAGATTCTCCTACGACAAGGGTTTTTGCGGTCAAAAGCTAGCTCGTGCGATGCACCATGCTTTTAAATGTGCGGCAAAAGTGAGAAATGCAACCGATATATCTTCAAAACCGGTTTCAATCGCTAGTGTAGCGGTTGCAAAACTAAAGTCTGTTTTAGAGAGCGTTGAGGGTAAAAAAGCCTTGGTTATCGGAGTCGGGGAGATGTCGGAGATTACGGCTAAACATCTTATCTCTAGCGGTGCCGATGTCTATATTATGAACAGAACAGCTAGCAAGGCTAAAAAATTGGCAGATGAGTGCGGCGCTAAAGTTTTAGACATGTGCGAACTTCCAAAAGCAGTAAATGAGTTTGAGATTCTTTTTACCGCAACTTCAGCCTCAGAACCTATAATAACAGATGAGATTATAGAGACGCGTGATTTTGACAGATTTTGGTTTGATATGGCACTTCCGCGTGACATTAATTACCATAAAGGGGAGCGAATAAACCTCTACGTGATTGATGATTTGAAGAATATTGTAGATGAAAATATGTCTCTTCGTGAAGATAGTGCAAGAAAGGCTCACACCATTGTGGGCAGAAGTACCGTAGAGTTTTTTGAGTGGTTGAACACCTTAAATATTGAGCCTATGATTAAAGAGATATACGAAAAAGCTTTTGAAGCCGTAAGATTAGAGACGCAAAGAGTGATAAAAAAAGGGTTTGTTCCAAAAGAGTATGAGGCGCAAATCACCAAGATGAGCGAACAGACGATGAAGAGGTTCCTTCATGAAATGACCTCAAAAATGCGCAGTATTTCAGAGGAGTCAAAAGCGGACATGGTAACGAGTGCTCTACAGTTTTTAATACAAAAAGATAAGAAAGATATGCCAGATAAATATAAATGTGAGCATGCCTTAAACATTATAGAAGGAAAATAATTGAGAAGAAGCAGAGCGTTTGTCCCGACAACAAAAGAGGCACCATCCGATGCAACACTGCCAAGCCATAAATTTTTACTCAGAGGCGGTTTTATAAACAGCCAAGGTGCCGGACTTTATAATTTTATGCCTTTAGGCAAGATTGTGTTAGAAAAAATCAGAGCAATTGTAAAAGAGGAGTTGGACCTTGCAGGGTGTCAAGAGGTACAGCTTAGCTTTGTAACGCCAATCGGGCTATGGGAGAGAAGCGGCAGATCTGAAACTATGGGAAAAGAGATGCTCCGTATAAAAGACAGACATGTAAGCGAGTTTGTGCTTAGTCCCACAAACGAAGAAGCTATGGTTGAGATGGTAAAAAACAGAGTCACTAGCTATAAAGACCTTCCTCTGAATCTATACCAGATTAACACCAAATTTCGTGATGAAGCAAGACCTAGATACGGGCTTATGCGCGGTCGTGAATTTTTAATGAAAGACGGTTACTCTTTTCACTCATCTGTAGAGGATATGATAAGAGAGTTCGATCTTATGGAAGTGACCTATAAAAAAATCTTTACAAGACTCGGGCTTGATTTTAGAGTAGTTGCGGCTGACAGCGGTGCTATCGGCGGAGAGGGGAGCAAAGAGTTTCATGTTTTGGCAAATAGCGGCGAAGATACCCTTGTTGTATGCGAAGCTTGTGATTACGGTGCAAATATAGAGACTATCTATGAGAGTGAAGAGGAGATTGATGCTCTTAAGGCGAAATCTTATGAGGAGATTCAAGAGTTAAGTATTGAGAAGCGCTGCTCTTGCGGATCTGAACTCCATTTCAAAAAGGGGATTGAAGTTGGGCATATTTTTCAGCTTGGCACCAAATACTCATCGGCTTTAGAAGCGCACTTTAATGATGAAAACGGCAGAGCAAAACCTTTTGAGATGGCAACATTTGGTATAGGCGTAAGCAGACTTGTGGCAGCCGTTATTGAGCAAAACCATGATGAAGAGGGGTGTGTCTGGACAAAATCAACTGCTCCCTACATGGTAAACATCTTGGTCTCAAACATAAAAGATGATGCTCAAAACTCTCTTGGCGAAGAGCTTTACAGCAGACTAAAGAGCGCAGGTGTAGAGGTTACAATAGATGATAGAAAAGAGAGATTCGGTTTTAAGATGAAAGATGCAGAGCTTATAGGTTTTCCATACACCGTCATAGTAGGAAAAGAGCTTGAGAACGGCTTGGTTCAGATATTTGATAGAAAAACAAAAGAGAACACTCCTGTAAAAGCGGATGAAGTTTATGAAAAAATAACGGAACTTCTTAAGTAATGATATATTTTATAGTTTATCTTTTTTTGGAAGTAATTATCTCGGTAAACATATCATCTGCCATCGGCGGATTGGCAACATTCTTTGAGATACTCATCAGCGCATTTATAGGTTTGATGATATTGGCGAATTTCAAAGCAACGCTTAGAGAAAATTTTATGGCTGTATCATACAACTGTATAGATTTAGAACAGTTTCAGAGTCTCAATCTTTTTACTATAATAGGCGCAATTTTGCTTATAATCCCCGGTTTTTTAACGGATATAGTCGGGGCTTTGCTACAGTTTAGTATATTTACGACTATGCTTGTTAATCGTTATAATGTAAAATCAGACAGATGTAAAAAAGAAGAAGAATACAACAGTTTAAAAAAGGATAATGATGTCATTGATGTTGAAATTATTAGCGACAATACTAATAACAAGTAGTTTTGCATATGCGGAAGATTTAAATCAAAAAATAGAGACTTTTATAGAGAATAGTTTTGATAATAATCCAAATATAAAATCTATGAATGTTAGAATTTTGAGTAAAAACAGAGTCCAAGAGCATAAAAATTGGAGCGCGTATGTCGTAGAGTTGGATGCTATTTTAAAAAAAGATGGGCGACAGGTAGTTCAAAAGATGCTCTGGTTCTCAGATGGAGAGGTTATAACAAAAGAGCTCTTTGATATACAAAGTGCCAAAGCGATGAACGATTTTGTCTCTATTCCTTTTAAAGATGAGTATTACAAAAGAGAGAACCTGATCTCAGGAAATACAAATGCAAAATACAGAGTTGCAATTTTCTCAGATCCGCTATGTCCATTTTGTAAATCTTACGTTCCCGAAGCAATCAATCATATGAAAAAAGAGCCTAATAAATATGCAGTATATTATTATCACTTCCCACTAGAGACGCTTCATCCAGCTGCAGTTGAGTTGGTAAAGGCGGCTATTGCGCTTGAGTTAAAGGGGAGAAAAAACGTAGTCCTTGATCTCTACAAAGTTAAGGTAGATCCAAAAGAGAGATCTCATGATAAGATTTTAGCCGAGTTTAACAAGACGATGAACTCAAACATCAAGCCGTTTGAACTTCTCTCAAAAGAAGTTACGGCCCATTTTAAAAGTGATCTGCAGATTGCTGATATGATGATGGTCAACGGTACTCCGATGGTCTTCTTTGACGGAAAATTAGATAAAACAAAAATGAAATATAAAGAGGCAAAATAATGGAAAAATTGGTAATAGCGACAAGGGGTTCACAGCTTGCACTTTGGCAGTCTAATCATATAAAGGCTATTTTAGAGGAGCAAAATCCTGGTTTAGAGGTTGAGCTTAATGTTATAGTGACGACTGGAGACAGGATTCAAGACAGAGCACTTTCAAAAATAGGGGGCAAGGGTCTGTTTTTAAAAGAGCTTGAGGAAGCAATGCTAAGAGGCGAGGCGCAAATTGCTGTTCACTCACTTAAAGATGTTCCGACTGTAATGCCTGATGGGCTTCTTTTGGCAGCAATTACAGAGAGAGAGGATTGCAGAGATGCACTTCTCTCCGAAAAGTATGCAAACATCGATTCGCTTCCACGGGGTGCTGTAGTTGGAACATCTTCTCTTCGCCGCCGTATGCAGATAGAGAAACTTCGTCCTGATTTAATCATCAAAGATTTAAGAGGCAATGTCGACACAAGAATAAGAAAGCTAAAAGAGGGAGAGTTTGATGCTATTATTTTAGCGGCAGCTGGAATAAATAGACTCTCACTACTTGATGCGGTTCAACATGTCTACCCAATTTCCTTAGATGAGATGATTCCATCTATGGGGCAGGGAGCGCTAGGAATTGAAGCGGTAAATGATGCGGAGGTTTTAAAAATAGTTGCCGGACTTGAAGATGAGTACAGCAGAATAGAGACAACTATTGAGAGATCTTTTGTTGATGTTCTTGAGGGCGGATGTCAGGTGCCAATCGGTGTAAATGCATCTGTTTTAGAGGATGGAAACGTAAGCATTAGAGCGGTTTTGGGTCTTCCTGATGGAACAGAGATGCTTAGTGATTCAAAAATAACTTCTAAAAAAGATTACCAAAGCGTAGGCAGAGAGATGGCGGCAGAGTTTATAGCAAAAGGTGCCAAAGAGCTGCTTGCACGTGCTGAAGCAATGATGGAAAACAAATAGAATGAAGAGAACCATCGAGCTTCTTAGAAAAAATGATGAACTAAGAGTTATTGAGGAAGAGCTTGATATATATCTTGAAATACCTCACTTGGCTTATGCGGAAGTTAAGAAGAAAGATGGCGGCAAGGCACTACTTTTTACAAACGTAGTCGATAAGAAAAGCGGGAAAAAGTTTCAAGAGAGCGTTTTTATGAATGTTTTTGGTTCATACAGACGTTGTGAGTTGCTCTTTGGAAGAAGTATAGAGTCGGTCGCAGATGAGATTACAAAACTGCTTCATATGAAGCCGCCCGAAGGTTTTTTCAACAAACTCTCAATGGCAAGCGAACTTTTTGCTCTTAAAAATATCTTTCCAAAAAAATTAAAAGGCAGCGGTGCATGCCAGCAGGTAAAATATTTAGATAAAGATATAGACCTATATAACCTTCCGGTTCTCACTACATGGGAGCAAGATGGCGGACCTTTCATTACTATGGGTCAGGTCTATACGCAGAGTTTGGACGGCGAAATGGTAAATCTCGGCATGTATAGACTTCAAGTTTATGACGAAAATCATTTGGGGATGCATTGGCAGATTCATAAAGATTCGTCTCACTTTTTTGATCAGTACCAAAAAGCCGGCAAAAAGATGCCGGTAACTGTTGCAATCGGCGGAGATCCGCTCTATACATGGTGTGCTACGGCTCCGCTTCCATACGGTGTAAATGAGCTGTTGATGTATGGACTTATAAAAAAAGAGAGTGCAAAGCTTGTAAAATCGCTCACAACGCCTCTATATATTCCCCAAGATGTTGATTATGTCATTGAGGGTTGGGTGGATACTCATGATTTAAGAGTTGAGGGTCCTTTTGGGGATCATACCGGTTACTATACGCTCAAAGAGCCATATCCCGTTATGGAAGTCAGCGCTATAACTACGAAAAAAAAGCCGGTCTTTTTGGCTACAGTTGTAGGAAAGCCGCCGCTTGAAGATAAGTATATGGGCTGGGCAACCGGGAAAATATTTTTCCCTCTTCTAAAAACGACCGCACCCGATCTGCTTGATTATCATATGCCCGAGAATGCAGGTTTCCACAATCTTATTTTAGCGAAGATGAAACCGCTCTATAAGGGGCATGCAAAGCAGTTTATGCACGCTTTTTGGGGTGCAGGACAGATGAGTTTTGTAAAGCATGCTATATTTTTGGACGAAAATGCTCCGACGCTTGAGAACTACGAAGCTGTTGCAACATATATACTTGACAGATTTTCACCAAACTCTCTCTTTATCACAGAGGGAATTTTAGATGCCCTAGATCACTCCTCTCCAGAGACTCTTGTAGGCGGAAAACTCGGTATAGATGCTACATCTGCAAACAAGGTGGAAGCGCCTCAGCTACTGGGTGATGAAGAGCTGTTCGCCAGAGTCAAGGAGATTGTTCCTGATGCAGTTGCTTTGCATCAATTTATGAGAAGAACAAAAAATCCTATAACCGTAATCTCTGTAAATAAAACAAAAAATGCAAAAAACTATTTTGATGCCCTTGTAACGCTCAGCATGCATATAAGAGTGGTCGTATTTGTCGATGAAGCAAAAAATGATATATTTAATCCATATATGCTTATTTGGAGAGTTACAAACAATATAGATGCTATGAGAGATATTTTTATCTCTGGATTGATGGTCGGAATTGACGGAACAAACAAGAATCTGCTTGATGGATTTAGCAGAGAGTGGCCTGATGATGTTGAGTGCACAGAGAGTGTCGTAGATGCCCTAAAACAAAAAGGTGTGTGGGATCTGAACGATAAAATGTATGAAAAGTTTCAATTATAATTATTTAATCTCTTTTTCTGTTATTATAAGGTTAATATAATAAATAGTGATGTAACATAGCTAATCATTATAGGGGTTTGACGTATGAATAAGTTTTTAATGCTCGTCCTTTCGGTAGTTATTTTTACATCGATAAGTGCAAGCGCTGCGATATATAAAGGGCAGAGAGAATTCGTAAGAAATTGCGTCAGTTGCCATAAAGCCGGACAAAGTTACATCGCAACAAAAAGAAAGATGGAGTGGAAAAGTTATACGAGGGCTAAGGGAAAAAGACTCAAAGAGATTCACTTAAGCAGCGAGAAGGCTAAAAAGTCTCATAAATATTTTGAAAGTAAAAAGTTTTCAAAAAACACTAGACATTTGGAAGACTTTTTACTTGAATACGCAAAAGACAGCGGTAACGTACCGGCTTGTAATTAAATACACTTGCAACAGAGATTTGAAGTATTTGCTTCATCTCTGAAACACTCTTCACTTTGTAAAATCACTTAATTTAGCTAAAATACCAAACTTTTTAATCTATTAAGGAAATAATTATGGAAAAAATGTGGTCAGGTCGTTTTTCTGCGGGCGCATCAAATCTTTTAGATCAGTTTAACGCCTCCATCATGTTTGATAGAAAACTTTATCGTGAAGATATTGAAGGCTCTTTGGCCCATGCTGGGATGCTTGCAAAACAGGGCATTTTAACAGCTGATGAGCTTGCTCAAATCAAACAAGGACTCTCTCAAGTTAAAGAGGAGATAGAATCAGGCGTATTTGAGTGGAAAATATCCGATGAAGATCTTCATATGGGAATTGAGAAGCGTTTAACCGCTATCATCGGCGATACAGGAAAAAAACTCCATACAGCAAGAAGCAGAAATGATCAGATTGCAGTAGATTTTCGCCGCTATGTGCTTCGTAAAAATTTGGAACTTGTAGATGCACTGAAGCTATTGATGCATGAGGTACTGGTAGTTGCTTCAAAACATACGCAGACACTAATACCTGGTATGACACATCTCCAACATGCACAGCCAATTAACTTTGCCTTCCATCTTGGTGCATATCTCTCCATGTTTAAAAGAGATATTGAGAGATTTGAGAGCTCTTATGTAAGAAATAACGTCTCTCCACTTGGTTGTGCAGCACTTGCAGGAACTCCTCATAAAATAGACAGAGACATGACGGCAAAGCTTCTGGGGTTTGAGAGTGTGAGTGTTAACTGCTTAGATACCGTAAGCGACAGGGATTTTGCACTGGAGATTTTGTTCAATATCTCTACTATGATGATGCATATTTCCCGTTTAAGCGAAGAGCTTGTTATGTGGTCAAGCTATGAGTTTAGATTTGTAGAGCTTAGTGATGAGTACTCTACGGGCTCTTCAATAATGCCGCAGAAAAAAAATCCTGACGTTCCGGAACTTCTTCGCGGCAAAACAGGGCGTGTTTACGGCTCTTTGATGGGACTTTTGACTGTTATGAAAGCTCTTCCTTTGGCGTACAATAAAGATACGCAAGAGGACAAAGAGGGTGTTTTTGACTCAGTAGAGACGGCAGAGATCTCTTTAGAGATACTAAAAGAGGCTATAAAGACTATGCAGGTAAAAGAGCAAAACATGAATAGCGCTTGTAAAGTAGGGCACCTAAGTGCCACCGATTTGGCGGACTATTTGGTTCAAAAGTGCAATATTCCTTTTAGAGAGGCGCACTTTATTACCGGCAAGGCAGTTGCAAAAAGCGAAGAGCTAAAGATTGACTTGAGCGAAATAGAACTTCGTTATCTTCAAGAGATAGATGAGAGAATCAGCGAAGATGTTTTAGAGTTTCTCTCAATTACAAACTCAATGAATGCAAGAACTTCTGCAGGCGGAACATCAACACAAAGAACTGAAGAACAACTAGAGTATTTTAGAAATTTTTTGGAGAAATAGAGATGAAAGTTACAGTATCACATTTAAACGAGATGAAATTTGAGGCTAAAACACAGAATAGCAGTTTTATAATAGACTGCCCGCAGATAACGCCTGTTGAGTACTTTTTAGCTGGAATAATCACATGCAGCGCGACAGACATTGTTTTGTTGCCTAAAAATCAAGGCAAAACAGTTACGAACCTCGTTGTAGACGGAGATGCTATAAGAAACGATGATCATCCAAGAAAGTTCAACACTCTGCATCTTGAGTACAGTTTTAATTCAGACGGTGATGACATGATGGCAGCTCGCTGGGTTATGGCATCTTTAGAGACATACTGCTCTACAATCAACACCATCAGAGACTCTGTAGTTATCTCATACTCCATAACTCATAACGGAAATAAAATCAGAAAGAATGAGAAGATGATATCTGGCGGTGGAAGCAAGATAGATATGGGCGAGATCGAGAGCTGCCCCTCATAGTAACTGATGTACGCACTAAAACGAACGCGTCCGTTTTTCTAAAGAAACTTCGTTTTGTGGCAGGGACTGAAGTCCCTACAACCTCCTAAAGCAATATTATTGATAAGCTTTATGATAAGAAGTCATTCTTTTTGAGACCTTTTTGAGGTACTCTCTAGGCTCATCATATTTCAAATCTCTAAGCAGTGCATCGTAAACTTCATCCGGCGTCAAAGCATTAATGATTGGAGCAGCTTTGTGCATATTGTTTGTTTTAGTAAATGCCCATGCGACATTTCCCGCTCCGGTATTATATGCTGCAATAGTGCAGTATAAGCGGCTCTTAGGGTCATTTATCTTGCTTAGATATTTATAGTAAAGTATATGCAGGTATGCACTTCCCATGGTAATATTATTTTTGCTGTCGTAGAGATAGCTTTCAGAGAGGAGTTTTCTCTCTTTATATAAAAATAGATAGCTGTCAATACCTGCAGTTTTAGGGACTATCTGCATCAAACCGTAAGCCGGCACATGTGATCTTGCTCTTGGATTGTAACTGCTCTCAGAGTGGATAACTGCAAATATAAGAGGCAGTGGAATATTCTGTTTTAACGACTGTTTTTTAACCTCGTCATAGTAAACCCTAGATCTCTTTAGCATCGCATCTGAGGGCATTGAGATATTTAGTGTATAGACTCTTGCGCCTTTTACTTTTTTTGAACTGCTTGATCTGATATTCTTATCTTTTGTTTTTTCGTTGACATAGGAGATAAGAGCATCTTTTGAGGGTTCTTTATCAAATATAACGGTTGAGAGAATAGGTTCTGGTTCGATTTTGGTATCTGCGAATGAAGAGGGTTTTTTTACCCTCGTTAATCTCTGCTCAAGAGGATCTCTCTCATGAGCCTTTTTTGTATCTATCGTAATCACATTAGCGAGAGCTTTTTTTAGTTTTTCGTTCGCCTCTTGCTCAGATGACGCTATAGTTTCAACAACAATCGTCTCA
This sequence comes from Sulfurimonas sp., assembly GCF_032250635.1. Classification (GTDB taxonomy): domain Bacteria; phylum Campylobacterota; class Campylobacteria; order Campylobacterales; family Sulfurimonadaceae; genus Sulfurimonas. The sequence goes on along the minus strand of NZ_JAVVFL010000030.1, from coordinate 2,081 downwards.
TTTTCAAAATCAACGTCTGTTCTGGTTTTTTTATCTTCACTATAAGCTACCCATCGTTTTTTCGTCGACATAATGGGCTCTTCCCAGAATATGCTCAACTCTTTTTTATACTCGTCGTACTCTTTTTGGAGTGACTCTTGATAGGAGCTAAACTCATCATCAAGATCTGTTTTATAGGAGTCAAATTGATTTTTTTGAGCCTCAAAAGTCTCCATCTGCGTGTTTTTAAAATCGTCTACAATTTGCGCTAAAAGCAGTGAGGACAGAGATAGAGAGATCAGGGTTTTAACGAACATAGTCTCTTAAAATTTCCCCATAGGATCGGCATCGCTTAAGTGTGACCATGCAAGTTTAGCACCGCCTACTATATGAAAGTGCAAGTGTTTTACCTCTTGTCCGCCGTTGTCGCCGACATTTGTAATTACTCTATAACCGCTTTTGTCTATTCCCATCTCTTTTGCAACGTCTTGCATGAACTTCGTCATGCCTTTCATGGTTTGTGGGCTTACTTCGTTAAAGCTATCTACGTGTAATTTTGGAATGACAAGCACGTGAACCGGAGCTTTTGGGTTTATGTCATGAAACGCCATAAAGTCTTCATTTTCCAGGATTGTGTTTGAGGGAATTTCGTTGTTTATAATCTTGCAAAATATGCACATCTGCGCCTCTTTTTTTATTTATTGTAACATATAAAATAGCAAATGAAGCTATATATAAATTATATTTGACTATAATCTTTTCTAAAATTTAAGAGGGTATTCCCCTCAACTATGGGTGATTCTATTGAAAGAGTGGTATGACGCAATAAAAGAGGCACGGAGTGTTGAACGGATTGAAGAGATTCGTATAGCCGTGTTTGGAAAAAAAGGTGTTTTAGCGGCAGAATTTGCCAAAATGAAAACTGCATCGGACGAGGAAAAATCAAAAATTGCACAAGAGTTAAACACTCATAAAAATACGCTGATGAATGAACTCGTGCAGAGAAAAACAGTTCTGCAAACATTGGAGTTAGAAGCCCTCATGAGAGCAGAAGCGATAGATGTTTCTATGTATGGTTCAAACTCTGAGTCTGGTGCGCTTCATCCGGTTATGGAGACTATGGATAGAATTGTTGAGTATTTTTCATCTATGAATTTTGCAGTTAAAACAGGAGATATGGTAGAAGATGATTTTAACAACTTTGAAGCGCTAAATCTTCCAAAATATCATCCTGCCCGTGATATGCAAGATACTTTCTATTTCAGAGACGAGATGCTACTTCGCACGCATACTTCTCCTGTTCAAATAAGAACAATGATGAGCACTAAACCGCCAATTCGTATGATAGCACCTGGTGCAGTTTTTAGAAGAGATTACGATATTACGCATACTCCGATGTTTCATCAAGTAGAGGGGCTTTTAGTCGATGAAGAGGGAAAAGTCTCTTTTGCAAACCTGAAATTTATTTTAGAAGATTTTTTAAAGTATATGTTCGGTGACGTAGATGTTCGTTTTCGTCCTAGTTTTTTTCCCTTCACGGAGCCTTCGGCAGAGGTTGATATTTCGTGTGTTTTTTGTAAGGGAAAAGGGTGCAGAGTCTGTTCTAAAACAGGATGGCTTGAAGTGCTTGGCTGCGGCATAGTAGACCCGAATGTTTTTGAAGCGGTAAAGTATGAAAATGTAAGTGGATACGCTTTTGGTCTTGGTGTGGAGAGATTTGCAATGCTTATTCATCATATAGGCGATCTTCGTTCACTTTTTGAGGGAGATATTAAGTTGCTGGAGCAGTTTCGATGATAGTTACTAGAAGTTGGTTAAACGAGTGGATAGATTTGAGCGGAGTCTCCACAGAAGAGCTTATAAAAACATTTAACTCAATAGGTCTTGAAGTAGATAGCGTATCAACGTACGACGTTCCTAAAAAGATAGTATTTGGCAGAGTGTTGGATTGTAAAAAACATCCGGATGCGGATAAACTCAATATCTGTCAGGTTGATTTGGGTTCTAGCGTGCGTCAAATTGTGTGCGGGGCTTCAAATGTCAGAGCAGGTCTTGATGTAGTAGTCGCGACAATAGGTGCCATAATGCCAGGCGGATTGACA